>NZ_JBOGDD010000601.1:0-21710 GCF_050701675.1 Mycobacterium sp.
GAGCAACACACGGCGGATGCTGCGCCGGGCCAGGTACTCGCTGACGGAAGCCGTCAAGGCGTCGCCGGTGGCCCCCCAACTTCGCTCGGTGGCGCGTCGCATGCGCACCACCAGTCTCGGAGCTTCATGAGCCAGGTGAACAGGCCCCTCGTTCTCATCGCGGTGATACTGCTCGCCGTCGTCGGCGTGCTGCCTGCGTGCAGCAAGCAGAATGCGGTGGAATCCCAACGGGCCAGCGAAATAACTCAGTACGGCATCACCTGGAAGTTCGACCGCGACTATCCGGTGGGCCAATTCGTCAACGGCGACTGGTGGGTGGTCGGGCCGGTGTCGGTGGTTTCGGTGACCCCGGGCCCGACCACCGCTCCCGCGGATGAGGTGACCGACCTCGGCACCAACTCGTGGGGTGACACCGGCTTGCGGGACGACAAGAGCCGGCGCAACGGTTCGATGATGGTGATGAGTGTGGGTCCAGCGCAGGGTTACGACTCCCGCGGTGTCACCTACGATCCGAGCTCATCCATCAACTTTCCATTTCGCTTGCCCGCCAATCGATCCCTCATATCGTCGATAAGTGAGCGGGCCGTTCCCAACCCGGCGATGCAAGCCGACTTGATGTGGGACTCGGAGAAGACGTCCTACGCCGTCATGAAGACCGCGGCCGTGCTGACCAGCCTCAGCGAGGTACCACCACCGGACGCCTTCCGCCCGACCTATGTCGGCGGCAACAAGGAGATATTCCGCGCCTCGAGTCTGCACTGGGACCGCCTGGCGAACCTGACGATGGACACCTCGCCGGTTCCCATCCCACCGTTCGCCCAATACGAGCGTTATCTCCAGCGGCCGTGGATCGACCACATGAATGGAACGTGGGAGGGTGACTATCTGCTCCCCGTCGACAACCAACCCTCCTATGGCAGGGAATTCGCTCGCATCGTCGGCACGGCGTCGCTCATGCTCAACACCAACGCCAGCCAGGAACAGAAGCGCCGCTTGCTCTACGGCCTAGTGCAGTACGGCATCGATCTACACGGCATGGTGCAGCTGGGCGCGGTGTACAACGAAGGCGGCGGCATCACGAGCGGGCGCAAGTGGCCCCTGCTGTTCGCCGGGCTGATGCTCGACGATCCGTCCTTCGCACCTCCCGTGCAGTCCTCGGTCTTTCACGAAGATGCCCAAACCTATTACGGTCGTGGGTGGTACGGCCAACGGGCACTCTGGCAAAACGTGATGCACCACGGCGCCCGTCAGCCCTATCAGGAGAAGCCACCGAGCGAATGGGACGAGTGGGACCAGACATCGGAGGACTATCGGACGTGTTGCACCGTGCGGGCCTGGGTCGGTGAGGGACTTGCAGCGCTGCTGATGGGCGCGAAGGCCACGTGGAATCACGATGCGTTCTTCGACAACCTCGAAGACTGGATGCGCAAGGAAGACAACTACGCCGCGAACCGCGGTGACTACCCTCGTCCGCCGGAAGAGACCACGACGTACGATCCGTTCGTCGACGCATTCTGGGAACTTCACCGTCGCGACGTGCCTGCGCAAAACGGGGGCACGACCAGTCTCAAGTGGGACGTCAACCAGGTTGGTCCGTTGAAGTGGGTTACCAACGCCAATCAGTAGCGCCGGTGCGCACGCGGCAAGAGGGCTACGGCGTCGGGCCACCAGAGGTTGCGACCAAGGGCACGGCGAATCACGCCGTGGCGGGCGTGATTCCGGCCTCGATTCAGATCGCGTATAGCTGCGTCGCGGAAACCTGGCGAGCCGACATCTGGTCGAAGATCCACCGATAGGTGCGCTCCAACCCGTCGGCCAAGCCGATCGTCGGCTCCCGGTCGTACAGCTGCTTGAACATCGCGTTGTCGCTGTTGCGACCTCTGACCCCCAGGGGTGCGCCAGGAAGGTACGTCCGCCGCACGGTGATTCCGGCGATCCGCTCGATGATGGTGACCATTTCGTTGATGCTCACCCGTTCGTCGGTGCCGACGTTGACCGGCATCGCGTTCTGGCCGTCGACCACCAATTGGATTGCCTCGACGCAGTCGTCGACATACATGAAACTGCGCGTCTGCTCACCGTCGCCCCAGATCTCGATCTCGTGATTTCCGGTCAACACGGCCGTGGCGATCTTCCTGCACAGCGCCGCAGGGGCCTTCTCGCGCCCGTCGTCGTAACCGCCGTTCACGCCGTAGACGTTGTGGAAACGAGCGACCCGGGTCTCGAGGCCGAAGTCTTCCGTGAAGTGCCGGCACATCCGCTCGCTGAACAGCTTCTCCCAGCCGTAACCATCCTCGGCCATCGCCGGATATGCGTCGGCCTCCTTGAGCGGAGTGACATCGGACTGGACCTGACGGTCCACGTTGTAGACGCATGCCGAACTGGCGAAGAAGTGCCGATGTACACCGGCGTCTCGAGCAGCGAGCAGCAGATGCGTGTTGATCAACACGGACAGCATGCACTCGGCCTTGTGCGACTTGATGAACCCGATGCCACCCATGTCGGCGGCAAGGTTGTACACGACATCCACCCCACGGACGGCCTCGTGGCACTCATCGAGCCTGGACAAGTCCAGTCGACGGGCCTCGACGCCCTCAGGAATCTGATACCACTCGTCCAACGGTTTGACGTCGGCGACCCGCACCGAGTGACCGCGCTTGGCCAACGCCCGAGCGAGGTGCCCCCCGATGAAACCCCCGCCGCCCGCGACGAGCACGGTCCGATGACCGTCGATCACACGCACTTCCCCCATGTCCAGATCTCCTCCTCCGCGCGCGCGGTCGGGCCGCCCCCATCAGGCCATACGTTACAGCTTCTGAGCCCGTTGATCCAGTACAGGGCAAACTTTGATTCCTTTGCCTTGTCAGCCTCAGCATACTCTCAGCTGAGTATGACCTGTATATATCACGTTCCGCAATATTTGCTAAATCTACATGCAGAGACACGTTTGAGTCCGGCCTCGGCGAGCCTTGACTACCGGTGGTGACGGGATTCGGCGAGGTCCGAGACCCACGCCTCATAGCTGTCGAGCGCGGTGGTTTCAGACAGCAGTTCCGCACAGTAACGGCGCCCCGCGGCACCCAATCGAACGGCGAGTTCGTGATCGGTACCGAGCCTGATCGCCTCGGCGAGGAGCATATCGGGCCGATCAGCCGGAACTCGGACTCCTGCGCCAGAGGCAACGATCTCTCGAGCGGTCACCCCCGCCTCGTGCGTCGCGGCGAGTACCGGTTTGCCGGACCGGAAGTAGGAGGTCAACTTGCTCGGTGCGGCCATGTGCGCAACCCCCGGCCGTTCGTTCACCAAGAGCACGTCGGCGGCGCCGAGCGCGGCTGGAAACTCCTCTTCGCATACCGGAGGCAAGAATTCGAGCGCGCGCATTCCGGCCCCGGCGGCCTGCAGTGAGGCACGCTGGTTGCCGTCACCGAGAAGGACGAACCGCACCCGGCGCTCGCCGCAGCCTGCCAATTCCGCGGCGGCGACGACGTTCTCCAGACCCTGCTTGTAGCCCATGTTGCCGGCATGCAGGACCACCACTTCGTCTGGACCCCACCCACGGGCAGCCCGAAACGCCGCACTTGCCGACGAATCGGGTGGGCCTATGTGAGTCCAGTTGCGAATCTCGTGGATATGTCGCCTGTCCACCCCCAAGTCGTCGACCAGATCTGAGGTGAACCCCGGGTGAATCACGACGACGCTGTCGGCCAACCGCATGACGGTCGACTCCACCATGGGTACGGCCCTCGCCGAGAAGCCCGATGCCGCTGCAGTTTCGGTGACTCCCCGGCTGTACAGGTCGTGCACGACGACGCCGATGGACGGTCGCCGCCAGGTCAGACGCGCTCGCACGGCGGCCATTCCAGCGGCCACCAGCGGCGGCGTCACCAGCACCACGACGTCCGGCCGGCCCCACCGGCTCGTCAACAATTGAAGACCGAAGGTGAATTCCATCAGGACGCGCCCAGTCCACGACAGCTGGCTCGGCACCGAATGACTGAGCCGCCGGACCCGCACACCGTCCACTGGTGCTTCCGACCGGAAGCCGCCACCCGTCTTGTCGCGCTTCCATTGTGGGTAGTGCGGGTAACCGGTCAGAACCCGAACGTCGTGTCCGCGTTCGGTCAGCCCTCTCGCGAGCCCGGTCGTGTACGGAGCAACCCCCGTGGGCTCGGGAGCGTAATTGATTCCGAGTATGGCGACTCTGATCGGTCGACGAGCCATGCGTGCAGCCTAAGTGGCGCTTCGAAACCACGCGGCGGATGCCGGCGGTGAACCGATGACGGTCGCGTACTGCCGTTCGAGCTCGTCTGCGTACTGCCTGTTGCGGCTCTTCGGGCCGTCTACCAGGACATCCCACTCGACGAACAGTTTCTCGAGGTCCGCGAGCACCGCGTCCGGTTCGATGGCCGACGCATCGTGGCAAAAGTTACCAAGGCCCATGCCTTCCATGAGGTCGACGAACTTTGCGGCGTAACCCAGGGACACGACCGGGCGTTCCAGCATCAGCGCACCGACGACGTTGTGGTACCGCGTACCGATGACCGCGTCGGTCTCACTGATCTGGGCCAACAGATCTCGTATCGACTCGATCGGCTCGACGATGAGCCGATCGCACTTCGTTCGGCCGTCCTCGCGGGCCCGAATGCTCTCCAGGAGCGCAGCGACGGCCTGCTCGTCACACCGCTCTCCGATGAGCACCCGTACGAAGTGCCCGCTGTCCAGAAGACGGCAGGCGATCGTGGCCATCTTGTCGACATACGTATGGAAGACGTCTGCACCGGCGGCTGGGTCATTGGTCCAGCCGTAGTAGGTCATGACGCCGAGGCCGACCGTCTTCTCCTCCGTCCGCCCCCGCGACCGAGTCGGACGAGGTAGCGCGAAGACCAGATCGGGCGTCACGGGAGCGTCGACCGGCGATGCGCCGATGCCTGCCATGTAACTGCGTGAGAATTCATCTCGATAAGAGCAGTAGGAAGAGAACTTGACGGCATTCCTCATGAGCCATCGACTTACCGGATGCGTAATGGGACCTCCCCCGACGCTCACGAATGCGAAGCGACGCCGCGCCAGTCTTGCCGCAGCCGTCCAGCGAAACAGGTGGTACGGCATGCCCTTTGGACTCTCGCCGAAATCGTCGAGTATGCCGGTGCCGGGAACGATCACTAGGTCGATGGTGCGCAGGAATCGGTAGATGGCACTCCATCGAGCGAGCTCGTAGAGCGGCCGCGCAACTGCCCGTACGACACGTGGTCCAGACGGCGCATCAGGAAGCGGCCCCGCCATGTAGATCGGAACCGCGCTGATGCCGTGTTCGGCTCGCACCACGTCCGGGCGAGCGCACACGCAGACCAACTCGGCAGTGGGGTCGATCTCTCGCGCGGCCATGAGAGCACTCGACAACGAAGCTTCATTGCCGACGTTGCCGGTACCGAACAAGCCGAAGAACGCGATCCTTCGCCGCCTCGGCACGGAACGCCGTTCCCTCTTCCAACCAAACGTCATCAAGCGCATCCCCCACGGCAGAAGTGGCATCCCGTTGCTCGTATGCCACACCGCTTACCAGATTACCGTCCTTCCACCAACGAGGTTCGGTGATCGCACTAGTCTGTACTGCATGGATTGGGGGAAGGTCTCCGCTGATGAATCCGGGCCTCGTCCAGGACGGTGGCGGGGCAGAAGTAGCTGGCGCTGGGTTCTGGCGATGGCGGCCCTGCTGGTCGTCATCGCAGCGATCGGTTGGCCCGTTTACGTACGCCCGCAAGTCGACGAGTTGCATCGCGCCGACGTGATCTTCGTCCTGGGCGGTCAGGGCGACGAGGCGTATACGTTCGGGTTGGAGTACGCGCTGCAAGGCCTCGCGCATCAAGTGGTGTTCTCGAATCCGGATGCCTCCCAGGCCATTTGGCTGGGCGATCTCTGCGATCACCGGCGCTACAGTTTCACGATCACCTGCCTCGAGCCGGATCCGCCGACGACGAGAGGTGAGGCGCGGGCGTTCGAAGAGCTTGCGCGCACCAAGGGGTGGCGCAGCGTGATCGTGCTCACCTCCGCACCGCACATCTCGCGCGCGCGGTTCATCATTCAGCGTTGCTTCGATGGCGACATCATGATGGGACAAACCGGGACCAACCAGTGGCCGTCGCAGTGGGCGTGGAGCTATGTGTACCAAACCGCGGGCTATATCCGCGCGGCGCTCCAGTCCGGCTGCTGAGACGTAAGACGATATGGCGGGATGCGTAGCAGCAAAGGGTGGCGCATCGTAGAATGAGAAAGGGCTGCCGCCGTTGACAGTCCTCAATAAGTCTTTTACCGCCGGAGTATGCATATGTCGACCGATTCAGCAAATAGGCGCTTCACACGGTCGACCGAGCTTCAAGACAAGCTGCATCACCTGATTCCCGGCGGTGCGCACACCTATGCACGTGGCTCCGATCAGTACCCCGAGTCGATGGCGCCGGTGCTCGTGCGTGGCCACGGCTGCCGCGTTTGGGACGTCGACGACAACGAGTACGTCGAATACGGCATGGGGTTGCGAGCGGTCACGCTCGGACACGGCTACCGGCCCGTTGTCGACGCGGTGTCCGCCGCGATCGTCAACGGCGTGAACTTCACCAGGCCGACTGAACTCGAACTGAATGCGGCCGAGGACTTCCTGCGGCTCGTCCCAGGTGCCGACATGGTGAAGTTCGCGAAGAACGGTTCCGACGTGACCACCGCCGCAGTCCGACTGGCCCGCGCGGCCACCGGTCGGAACAAGGTCGCAGCGTGCGACCAGCCGTTCTTCTCAACCGACGACTGGTTCATCGGGATCACTCCGATGAACAGCGGGATTCCAGAGTCGAGTCGGGAGCAGACGCTCCGCTTCCGCTACAACGATCTCGAATCTCTGGCGGCGGTACTTGCCGGTGGCGATGTCGCATGCGTGATACTCGAGGCGGCCACCTCGACCGCCGAACCCGAACCTGGTTTCCTGCAAGGTGTTCGGCAGTTGTGCGACCGGCATGGTTCACTGCTCGTCATCGATGAGATGATCACCGGATTCCGGTGGTCAGAGCACGGGGCGCAGGCACTCCATGACGTCAGGCCCGACCTGTCGTGCTGGGGCAAGGCAATGGGCAACGGGTTTCCGATAGCTGCGCTGGCGGGTAGGCGCGAGGTCATGGAACTCGGCGGTCTTCGCACCAACCGCGAACGCGTCTTCCTGCTCTCCACCACCCACGGTGCCGAGACCGGCTCACTCGCCGCGTTCCGTGCCGTTGTGAAGGCGTACGCCGACGACGACCCGATCGGCCAGATGGAACACGCCGGAAAGCTGCTGCGCCACAATGCCGAAGCCGTCATCAACGACGCAGGACTTGCTGATTACGTGCAGCTGAACGGGAGGTCGTCGTGCTTGACGTTCACCACCCGCGACGCCGATCGGCAACCCTCGCAAAGCTACCGCACACTGTTCCTACAGGAACTTCTCAATGGCGGCGTGCTGGGACAGTCGTTCGTCACCTCGGCAGCCCATACCGACCTCGACATCGAGCACACCCTAGCCGCGCTCCGCGGCGCGATGCCGGTGTACCGCCGCGCGATCGAGCGCGGTTCTGTCGAAGGACTACTCGAGGGCCGACCGGTCGCTCCGGCCATCCGGCGGTATGCGGCACCGCGGCAGGTCGAAACGACGGACGTTCACGTTTGGGCGGGAGCAAGCCCTTCGTAGGACAACGCGACGTCTTCGGCGATCCGCTCGAAATCGCTGGTGCGCAAGAAGTCTCGTAGTGACGTCCCAGTGCACTCGGAGTCGAAGTTGGGCGCCTCCACCCGCGTGCGCACGTCCTGGATGTTCACGGTCCTGAAGTCGATGCTGAACCGCGTACGGCCCGACGTGTTCGGCACCGTCGAATGCAACTGATTGCCCGAGAACAACATGACGCCACCGACTTCGGGGACGACTCGGACCTGAGGCTCGAGTGTGACCGGTTCCTCGGGCCGCGGTTGATCTCGGGTGTCGGTCTTGACGTGCTCGGCCGCACTGACCCTGCTGGTCCGGTTCCACTCGTAGTAGTCGTATCGCCGAGATCCGTTGCGCACCGGTTTACCCCAGTACTGCGGATGGAACGCCATCACGTTTTCGGGAACCACATCGTAAATCGGAATCCACCAGTTCAACTGGCTGAACGGTGCCGAATACCAGGTGTCGCGATGCGGGTGAAAGGCGTAGGAGATGCCAGAGGTCAGGAAGTCGTCCGAAGTCGACGTCCGCATGCGAGGGACGTCGAAGTAGGTGTCCTCCAGGTCGCATCCGACGCTCTCCAGCAGCGCCCTTATCCGCAGCTTGGATTCGGGGTGATGGATGAACCGCGGCTTCAATTCCGCCAACAGTGACGAGAATTCCTCGACCGGCATCTCGTGCTGGGCCGTCTGAGGATCCCGCCGACCGAACGCCTCCGAGATCAGGTCGCGCGCGTGTTCGACAAGCGCAAGCGACTCGGGTGAAGCCGAATACAACAGGACGTTCCCGTCGTACAGCCGGGTGCGTCGCTCTGCGTCCGTGATGTCCGGGTTGAAGAGAATCGTGGTCACGTCGGTACCTGCCTTTCAGATGTTCTCTCGCGACGGCCCGTCACGGGCCTGCGATCTTCCACAGCCCGTCGAGTTGCGGATATCGAGCGCTGACCTCGGGCAGCAAATCGGGCAGCGTGAGGAGCACGTGATCCGGATTCGCCTTCAGTAGCGCGTCGGGTGCCACGATGGGGATGTCCGTGCCAGGCATGCGCCTGCCCTGCTTGGCGGGAGAGGCATCGGCCACCGCCGCCAACAGCTTCGAATCGAGGCGTGCACGGCTGAACAGCGCTACGGCGCGCGATGCCGCACCGTAGCCGAGGACCCTACGACCGGCCCCAGCCTCGGTCTCGAGCCAGCTCCGCAGCGAGTCGCCATCTCGATCGGCGGTGGTTTGTAGGCTGCCGATGGTGACCGGATCGGTGATGCCCAGTGAGGTCTCGGTGTCGAGGATCCGCTGGACCGACGCGTCGGGTTCGGCAGCCCCATGCACGGCAGCGATCAAGACGGTGCCACCGTAGAGCTCGAAACTCCAAGCGGTGACGACGCTGAGTCCGACGTCGCCAAGCAGCCGGATCAGCGCACTCATCGAGTAGTACGCAAAGTGCCCGTGCCGCAGGGCATTCCACTGCCCACGTTCAACGATCGCGACGATCGAATGGTACTGGAGCAAGAGGACACCGTTTGGGTTCACGACGTCCGCGCGGCGGGCGAAGGCCTCACGTTGGTCAGGCTCGTGCATGATGCCGAAGCAGTCGAGCACCACGTCCGCCGTCGACTTCACCGCCCGGTATCCGCGTTCGGTCAGCAGCGGCATCCACGAGCCGCCATGCGGGCTGCCGAATTCCAGCACGGTGTTGCCACGCAGATAGCCGTCACCATGGACTCGGGTGACCGCCTCCACGGCCTGATCCTTGAGCGCCTGCGGTTCCACTCCCCTCGGCTCGTCGGCGATGGTGTCATCGTCGGCGAGCTGAGCCAGACCGCAATCACCACAGAGGTCCATTGCGAGTTCGTGGGTGGTCTCATCCTCGTCCAACGGATCATCGGCGAGCGGGAAGTGGTCCGCCGCCGGGACGCTGCCGAGATCCAGGACCCGGGTCAGATTCGGTTTTCCGCATCCGCGGCACGCAATCATGGCAACATTTCCTGATGCGCATCGAGACGACGGAACTCGCCGACGTGCTGGTTCTGGTTCCACAGCCGTTTCGCGACGACCGCGGCCTGTTCACCCGCACCTTCGATGCGGAGATCTTCGATGACTACCTCGGCAAGCCCGGCGTATCGGCGTCGTTCGTGCAGGATTCCCAGTCGCGCTCGGCGAAGGGCGTGATCCGGGGCATGCACGGTCGGGCGGGGCGGGGCGAGGCCAAGCTGGTGCGATGCGCCAACGGGGCCGTGCATGACGTGCTGATCGACATTCGAAGCGACTCGCCCACCTTCTCTCGCCGGCAGGCATTCCTTCTCGACGACAAGGACTTTCGGCATCTCTACGTGCCGCCGGGGTTCCTGCACGGCTTTCAGGCCATCAGCTCGACCGCGGATGTGTGCTACCGGATCGATCGTCCGCACGATCCTTCCGAGGACGTCGGCGTCGCCTACGACGATCCGGACCTGTCGATCGACTGGCCACTGCCGGTGTCGGTGGTGTCCCCCCGCGACGCAGGCGCAGGGAGTTGGGCGGATCTTCTCAGACATCTGCCGTGACCCGGCGGAACGTCTCGTCGAGGACGCCGCTGGCGCGTAGCGATTCGAGGTGGGGCAGGCGGGTGAACTTCTTGGCGAAGTCGTGGTTGGTCAGGCCTGCCGAGACGTACTCCTTGTAGAGTTCGGCCGCACCATCGGCAACGCTCCAGGCCGCTTCGAATCCGAGTGCCTGGCGGAACGCGGAGAAATCAACGCGGTAGGACCGGGGGTCGGCACCCGTCTCTCCGGTGATCAGCAACTTCGCGCCCGGCACTGCATCGACGACGCTCTCCGCGATCTCGGCGACCGTCAGATTGTTGTCTTCGCTTCCGACGTTGTAGGCCGCGCAATGGATCTTGCTGATCGGAGCTTGCAGCGCCAGTCGGAAGGCCGACGCGATGTCCTGTGCGTGCACCAGCGGACGCCATGGCGTGCCGTCCGACAGGACACGCACGTCACCCGAGAGGACTGCGTGTCCGACGAGGTTGTTCAGAACGATGTCGGCACGCAGTCGCGGGGAGAAGCCAAATGCGGTCGCATTACGTAGGAAGACTGGTGAGAATGAGTCGTCCGCCATCGCCGCCACGTCGTCCTCGACGCGGACCTTGCTCTCGGCGTAGGGAGTGAGCGGTCGCAGCGGGGCGCTCTCGTTGACGAGATCGTCGCCGGCCGAGCCGTATACCGAACAGGTTGACGCGTAGAGGAATCGTCGTGCGCCTGCAGCCTTGGCCAGTCGCGCCAGCCGAACGGAGGCGTGATGATTGATGTCGTAGGTGATCTGGGGTGCAAGTGCTCCGAGCGGGTCGTTGGACAGCGCCGCAAGATGAATCACCGCGTCGAATCCCTCGAGGTGCTTGACCGTGACGTCACGCAGGTCCACCCGCATACCGGGAGGGTCGGCGGGTGGAGTGCCCAATACGCAGTCGGCGAAGAACCCTGCGTCCAGACCGGTCACGTCGTGACCTGCCCCCTGAAGAATCGGCACCATCACGGTGCCGAGATAGCCTTGATGTCCAGTGACTAGTACTCGCATGTCGATGACTTCCCTTCGCGCTCAACGGTCGAATGTGATGGTGGCTTTTTCCACGATGAACGCCTCCGCGTGCTGACTTCGACACTGCACGCCGCGCAGTCGCGAGAGCCCGAGGAACGCTTGCTCGTCGAACCAGTCGTGGCTGGCCTGGGACGGGTAGTGCTTGAGCAGCAGGCGTGCCTTGTCCTCGGCGACGTCGAGCGCCAATGGATTGAAGAGGGTGGGGCGTGGGGTGTCGGACTCCCACTTGAGGATTTCGTAGCCGAGCACCAGATGATCACGGAATTCGGTCGGCAACAGTTCGGCAAGCAGCCGGTGGTCCTGATGGGCGTCCCCGCGATGCGGTCCGAAGACGACGCTCGCCGCGGTGGTGCGACGAAATTCGCTGAGCTGCCGCTTGATTCGGTCCCAGTGTGCCGGCGCCCGGCCGTCCGGTATGTCGAGAATCCTGACGTCGAGATCTGCTTCTGGGCAGAACGCGGCGAGCGCATTCGTTTCCTCGGCCTCTCGTTCAGTTCCGCCGCCGGATAGCACCAGGCCACGGACGCGAATTCCCGGGTGGCTTCTCGACAGGCTCAACAGGGTCCCGCCCATCCCGATCGCTATGTCGTCGCAATGCGCTCCGACGACCGCGATTTCGGTGCGGACACCAATGGAGAGTGGGATCATCGCGGCCCTACGCCGGCCAACAGATCAGCCTCTTCGTCGGCGTGCTCCCAGAGCATCCACGGCCGGTCACCGCTGTGGTACTTGGCGTCGAGCTCGGCGCGTTCCTTGAACGTGTCGGCCGGCTTCCAGAAGCCTTCGTACCGGTAGCCGAACAGCCTGCCCTGTCCCGCCAGCGTGCCGCACACGTCAGCGACCAGGTCGCCGCCGGGCGGCAGCAGTTCGAAGATCTCCTTGGAGAGTACGAAGAACCCACCGTTCTCCCAGATCGGCAGTGCCGACACGGGTGTGATGTCCTTGACCTCACCCGTTTCACTGACCTCGACACAGTGAAAGGTGGACTGCGGGGGCACGATCATCATCGACGCGGCCGCCCCCGAATCATGGAACTTCTCCACCATCCGGTCCAAGGGGGCATCTGTGAGCACATCGGCGTAGTTGGCCAGGAAGTAGTCATCACCGTCGAGATGGGGCCGCACCCGGCGCAGGCGCTCACCGATTGCCGACTCGAGCCCGGTGTCGACGAACGTGATCGACCAGTCGCTGATGTCGGAGTGCATGAGCTCGACGTGGCCGCCCCGCATGACGAAGTCATTCGACACCGATTCCTGGTATGTCAGAAAGTAATTCTTGATGTGCGAGGCTCCGTAGCCGAGGCACAGGATGAAATCCTTGTGACCGAAGTGTGCGTAGTAACGCATCACGTGCCAGATCAGCGGCCGCGGACCGACCATCTGCATCGGCTTCGGCACGGCGTCATCGGCGTTGCCGCGCATCCGCATTCCGTAACCACCGCAGAACAGGACGACTTTCATTCTGTTTACCTCCTCAGGCTTTGAGAGCTTGGTTGCCGGCGGCGTGCAGCGTCGGCAGCGGGAACACGAGCTGGCCGCCCCATTCAGTGATGTACTCGAGCTGCCCGGTCAGCTCGACTTCCAGATTCCACGGCAGGGCAAGCACGACGTCGGGACGGTCCTTCGCGATGTGCGCCGGATCAAGAATGGGAATGCGTGTGCCAGGGGTGAAGCGGCCGTGTTTGTAGGGATTGCGATCCACGGTGTACTCGAGCAGGTCGGTCCGGATGCCGCAGTAATTGAGCAGCGTGTTGCCCTTGCCGGGTGCGCCGTAACCGACCACGCGCTTGCCCGCAGCGCGGCAGTCGAGAAGGAAGCGCAGCAGATCATGGCGAACGGCCTCGGTCCTGGCGCGTAACTGCAGGTAGCCGTCCACCTGGTGCAAACCCGCCTCTTCTTCGATGCGGAGGATTTCGGCGACGCGCTCGCTCGGCGGCCCGGCGTTCTCCTCGGGGCGAGCCCACAGCCGAATCGAACCTCCGTGTGTCGGAATCGATTCGACGTCGACGACGCTCAGCCCGGCGGTGGCAAGTGCGCGCATGGCGGACAGCACCGTGTAGTACTGGAAGTGCTCGTGGTAGATGGTGTCGAACTGCCCCAGAGTGACCAGCGGCAGTGCGTGGTGCACCTCGATGCTCAGCCATCCGTCGTCAGCCATCAGCAGGCGCAGCGACCGCGTGAAGCCCAGGAGGTCGGGAATGTGGGCGTACACGTTGTTGGCCGCCACGAGCTGCGCCGGACCGTGGTGCTCACGAACGGCGGCGGCGGTCCGTTCATCCAGGAACGCGGTCTGCGTCGGCACGCCTCGCTTGCGCGCCGCGGCACCCACGTTCACCGACGGCTCGATGCCCAGGCAGGGTATGCCCGCGGCGACGACATGCTGCAGCAGGTAGCCGTCGTTGCTGGCGACCTCGACCACGAAGGAGTCCGGATCGAGGCCGAGGCGACTGATCGCGCCGTCGACGAAGCGCTTCGCGTGGTCGACCCAGCTGTCGGAGTACGACGAGAAGTACGCGTATTCCGCGAAGGTGTCCTCCGGCGTGATGAGCGCTGGAATCTGCAGCAGCAGACAGTCTTCGCAGAGTCGGAGGTGCAGTGGATACGTGGGTTCCGGCGCGTCCAATTCGTCGGAGGTCAGGAACGTCTCGCACGGCGGGGTTGCGCCGAGGTCGAGAATACTGAGGAGCCGACTCGACTCACATAACCGACAGCGCACGCTGGTCCTCGTTTCGTTGACGCGGAAGAACATGAACCGAAGGCCGCAACGCCCCGGATCTTGAGTCGTGTACGTCGGCGGGCCCGCGGGTAGGCCGACCCAACGCCCGGTAGGTCCACCCAGCCGCACACCACGTCGTGGCGTCCAGGCAATTACGGCCGTCGATCACCGCAGGCGACCGTACGATCTGCTTCAGCGCGACCGGGTCGATCGAACGGAATTCCTCCCACTCGGTCAGAACCAGCACGGCGTCCGCCCCGTCGCATGCTTCGAATGCCGAAGTCGCGTAATTCAGTGTTGGAAACAGGGCACGGGAGTTGTCCATCGCCTGGGGGTCGAAAACGGTGACGGTCGCACCCTGCAACTGGATCTGGCCCGCCACGTTGAGTGCGGGGGAGTCGCGCACGTCGTCCGAATCGGGCTTGAACGCGGTGCCCAGCACGGCAACTCGCGCGCCGATGAACCCACCGCCACAGGCCTCGCGCGCGATCTCGACCGTCCGCGTCCGCCGCCGCATGTTGATGCTGTCGACTTCGCGGAGGAACGTCAGTGCCTGGTTGGCTCCCAGTTCGCCCGCCCGGGCCATGAAGGCACGGATGTCCTTGGGCAGGCACCCGCCACCAAAGCCGATGCCTGCGTTGAGGAAGCGCCGACCGATTCGGCCGTCGTGTCCGATTGCATCGGCCAGCACGGTGACGTCTGCACCGACCGCCTCACAGACCTCTGCGATCGCGTTGATGAACGAGATCTTGGTTGCCAAGAAGGCATTTGCGGACACCTTCACCAGTTCTGCGGTCGCCAGATCGGTGACGATGAAGGGTATGCCCCGCCCGATGAGGTCCGCATAGACTTCCCGCGCGATCGACTCGGCCCTGCCGGGTCCGTCCTGGTCGACACCCAGAACGAGGCGATCCGGGTTCAGCGTGTCCTGAACCGCAAAACCCTCCCGCAGGAATTCCGGATTCCACGCCACCTCGAGCGCTTCTCCCGCGGGTGAGAGCTCACGAGCCAGTTCGCCCAGCCGCGCGGCGGTTCCGACCGGCACCGTGGACTTGCCCAGGATCAAGGCCGGCTTGTCGATGAGTGGCGCGAGCTGGGCGATGACGGAATCGACGTAGTGCAGGTCCGCCCCGTAGTCGCCCTTCTTCTGTGGCGTCGCCACGGCGACGAAGAAGACGTCTGCGAAGCTGGCTGCCTCCTCATATGACGACGAGAAGCGAAGTCGCCCAGCGCTCATCGCGCCCCGGAGGACCTCGGCGAGGCCCGGTTCGAAGAACGGCACCTCCCCCGCTTCGAGCTTGGCCAGCTTGCTGGGATCGACGTCCACTCCGAGAACCTCGTGGCCCAGCTCCGCCATGCAGGCAGCGTGCGTGGCACCAAGGTAACCCGTTCCCAGGACGACCATTCTCATATTCGCGCCCCGCCCTCAGTAGGCGCCGGCGCGGCCGAAGACCGCTCGTAGCGTCTTGGCGACGATCAGGATGTCGCCGATCATCGACCAGTTGTCGACATAGGCGAGATCGAGGCGAACCGCTTCATTCCACGTGAGATCGGCTCTACCACTGACCTGCCACAGACCCGTTATGCCCGGCTTGACGAGCAGTTTCCGCAATACGTCGCAGTCGTATGCCTCGACCTCACGCCGCAACGGCGGCCGAGGACCCACGACGCTCATCTCGTGACGGAGCACGTTGATGAACTGCGGCAGTTCGTCGATGCTGAAGCGTCGCAACACCCGGCCGATCGGCGTTATGCGCGGATCATTCCGAATCTTGAAGAGTGGTCCGTCGAACTCGTTCAATGCCAACATCTTCGACAACTGCTTGTCGGCATCCTTGACCATCGTGCGAAACTTCAACATCGCAAACGGCCTGCCGTCGATCCCGATGCGTTCACTGGCGTAGAACACCGGCCCCTCGCTGGTGAGCTTGACCGCGACCGCGGTGATGAGCAGGAGCGGCAGCGTCGCGATCAGGGCCGCCAAGGCGAAGCAGAAGTCGAAGGCGCGCTTCTCGAACCGCTTCGTGCCTAGATACTGCGGCTTCTCGATGTGCAGCAGTGGCAGGCCGGCGATGGGCCGCATGACGAGCCGTGAGAGCGCGACGTCCATGACGCCCGTCGAGACCACGAGGTCGACGCCCATCGTCTCGAGATCCCAGATCAGTCTGCGAATTCCCCGAACCCCGAAGTGTTCCGTGCCTGCGATGGCGACGGTGTCGGCGCCACACGTGCGGATTGCGTCCAGCGCATGGGCCTCATCGCCGACGACGGGGATCAAGGTGCCGTTGACGGTGATGTGCTCGCCCCGGGGAGGGCCGTATCCCGGTATGGCCACCCCAGTGACCTGGTACCCGTCCATCGAATTTCGGGTCAGTTCGGTGGCCAGGTGTTCCACCGCGTCGCGTTCGCCAATGGCCAGGACCGCGGTCAGATAGTCACCCTGCCCGCGCTGACGTGCGACGTAACCGCGCCAGAACGATCTCGTCAGCACCAGTCCGAGAGTCCCGGCAGGAAGAGCCACTGCGAGGTAACCGCGTGCGATGTCGAGCTTGAGCAGGAGCGTCACGATCGCGATCGCACCGAACGTCCAGAAGGAGGCCGACACCACTCGCCGGAACTCTTCGATTCCGGTGCCGATGAGCCTGGGCGATCGGCTGTGAAATCCGGCAAGGGCGGACAACCAGACGATGGCGAACAGGACGGAGAATGCCGGCACGTAGTACTCGAGGTATCCAGGCGGCGAAATCGTTCCGAATCGGGCGTACTGTCCCAACGCCACTGCCGCGCTCACGACGAGCGTGTCGGTCATCTGCAGCTTGGTGACGTAGCGGCGTTGCCACCTGGTCCGCTCGAAGACCTGAGACGGCAGGAGCCCTGAAATGCTAGGGACGGCAGCGCCATTGCGGGAATGACCGTTCAGATGGTCCGTGATCTCTTCGCCGCCGACATCAGACGGCCTTCGCGTCTCGACGTCGACGGGAAGCATGTCGGTCCGTTGATTCATTCCCTTACTCCCGCTCCCAGGCCCGACCGGCCGCCGCCGACGCTGTTGGTGGCGGCGTCCCCCGAGCGCGTGTACCGAAACTCGGTGGACGACGCACGCAAAGCATTACAGGTTAGCTGTGTGGAACACATAAGCAACCATCCTCCCCATGGTCATAGGAAGGTACCACTGCAAAATTCACATCACAAGACAGATTTAGCAAAGTTACAACCGGAGTCATCAAGGACGTGCTCCTTCGATCGGTTCGTTCCGAAATTTGGACCCGTCCAATGGTCTTTGACCTGTATATATGCTCATCGAAACTCAGCAGCGGCGCCGTGAATGCATCAACTTCAGCGCCAAGGACGACATACTCCTGTTGTCACAGCAATCAATGGATGGGAAGTCGCGCAGCTCGAAGTGGACGTCGCGTCGACCCAAGGTCAGATCGTCATAGGAGGATCGCGCTACTATCTTTGGCAAAGCATCGAGTAAAAACCGGCGCCGAGCAGATCGACGGGAGATCACGACGTCTTGCCGCGCGTGGAACGTGACGGCCCACGTGGCGCTGTACATGGCGCCGTCATTCCCCCCGAGAACAGTTGAAACAAGGCACCCAGCTACCTGATAACTTCAGGGCTAGTGACCATTCCCGTCGGGGGGATGCAAGGAGCAGGACGATTCAGGAGGGCACTTCACGTGAAGATCACCAACGCACTGGTGGCGGCGGCCGCCGCTGCCGCAGCGGGATCCATCGGCATCCTCGGAGCACCGCTTGCCGCCGCAGATGATCTGACCACCACCACGACCACCACCATCGGCAACGAGGCGAAGCTGACCGACGGCAACGTCGTGCAGGGCTGGACCATCAGCAACCTCAAGGCCAGCACGGACGTCATTCCCTACCCGGTGGCGGGCACCCTGTGGGAGGCCACCGCAACGGACCAGGCCATCGAGGGCAGCCCCACTCCGATCGTGTCAAACCTCAACGCGCGCGCCAGCGACGGTCAGAACTACCGGGTGCTGTTCGGCGTCGCGACGCCGCAGGGCGTCAACCCAGCGACCCTGGGCCAGGGCCAGAAGACCTCCGGGAAGGTCTACTTCGACGTCGTCGGGGAGAACCCCGACAGCGTCGTCTACACCGCGGGCGGCCAAGACCGCCTGGTGTGGGTGCAGCCACCACCACAGTTGCCCACCAATAACGGCGGGGGCAGCTACACGTCGTCGCCCGCCGCGTCAGCTACGCCGAGCACTGCGACCACGCCGACCACCGCGCCAGGAGCCATCCCCGGCGCGCCAGCGAGTGTCGAGGGAACCTCCGTGCCGGGTGCGTCCCTGCCCGCAGGCAGCCAGGGCACCCCACTGGTGACCGGGAGCCAGGGGACGCCACTTCCGGCCGGAAGCGCCGGGACACCCGCCGTTCCGGCAGGCACCGAGGGAGCAACGCAGCCCGCGGCGGTTCAACAGGCGCCCGGTAGCCAGGGAACTCCACTCCCAGCCGGGAGCTCCGGGACGCCTGCCGTTCCGGCAGGCACCGAGGGATCACCGCAGCCCGCGGCAGTTCAGGACGCACCGCAGCCGGTCACGGTTCAGGAAGCACCACAGCCCGCGGCGGTTCAGCAGGCACCCGCGGCCACCGGTAGCCAGGGCACTCCGCTTCCCACCAGCGCTGCGGCCTCCGCGGCTCCCACCACGACCGTCGTCGTTCCGCCTCCGGCCTGACCGGCACACCCTCAGGAGTGGCTCGACCACCACACGTACAGCTGGTCGAGGTTCGGACCGCTATCGGCACCGTCGACCGAGCTGAGTAGTAGGTCGTCGTCATCCGTCCAGACCAACGTCGGGACGTCGCCGGAGTAGCCGCATACGAGTGTGCCGCTGACCTTTTGCGGCGTTGCGTTGCGGCGCCAAGGCCCAGGTGACTGAATGTTCCCTGGGCAGTTCACCACTCGGGTGTCGCGTACCTGGGCCTCGAACGCAGAGCTCAGCGCGGCTTTGTCCCCGAGCAACGTATAGGTCGCCGACGGCGGACCGCCGGCGTCGGCGTTCCTGGTGCAGTTCACCTTCGCGAGTGCGGCCTGAGGCACGTCCGCGGGTGTGCACGCACTGGACGGGTAGCCCCGCGGCAGGACCCCCAGCAGCTTCTGCTGGGCATCGGCATTCGCCGGCGTCGGGGTCGGCCGGGCCGCGTCGGTGCCTGACGAATCGGGCCCGCCGGATGACGGCCACAACAACCAGGCCGCAAGTCCGACGACCACCAGCCCCGCAACGCCCGCCACGATGGGCCAGAGCCGAAACTGCTTGGGCTTGGGCGCAACTACGCGAGGGTCGACGGTCATGGGTTCGGTGAAGCGATCTTCGATGCTCGCCTGCTCCGGCGACGGAAGATGATCGGACGGCCATTGCCCGGCGGGATCCACGTGCCCGTAGGGGTCCGCGCGGGGTGACGGCACCACCGTCGCGGTGATCTGTTCGCTCAGCGCGCGGGCGAAGTCCGAGCAGCGGGCGAACCGATCTTCGGGCCGTTTGGCCAGCGCGACCGCGAGCACCGGATCGAGGCTGGCCAACTCCGGGTGTGTCTGCGCCAAAGCCGTTGGCCTGGTCTCGATTTGGTGGTTGACCACGACCGATGGGTCCGAGTCCGCGAATACCGGCCGCCCGGTCAGCAGGGCGTACGCCGTCGCCGCGAGCGCGTACTGGTCGGCGCGGCCGTCGACGTCCTCGCCCAGCAACTGTTCGGGTGCGCAATAGGCTACCGTCCCGAGGGTCATCTCCGTCGCGGTGAACCCACGATCGTCGTTGACGTCACGGGCCAAACCGAAGTCGGTCAACAGGATTCGCTGCTCGCCATCGTCGTCGAGATGGGTGATCATGATGTTGGCGGGTTTGACGTCGCGGTGCAGTAGGCCCCGTTTGTGAGCGCTGTCCAAGGCCCTGGCGACGGCGATGACGATCTGAGCGACCTCCTCGGCAGGCATTCCCGTCGGATGGCGCTCGGCGACCAGACGAGCTGCGTCCAACCCGTCGACGTAGTCCATGGAGATCCAGAGTTGACCGTCGTCCTCGCCACGGTCGTGCACGCCGACGATGTTGGGATGCCAAAGCGTCGACGCGAGGTCGGCCTCCCTGTTGAAACGGGCCCGGTAGTCGGCGTCGGACGACCAGTCGCGTGGAAGCAACTTCAAGGCGTCCCGGCGCGGAAGCCTCGGATGCTGCGCGAGGTACACCCTGCCCATGCCGCCAGAGCCCAGCAGGCCGACGATCTGATAGCCGGCGAAGACTTGGCCGTTGGTCAATGCATCGTCCGGCAGGTGTGGTTGTGACGGCTGGTCATCGGGTGGCGGAGGCGAACTCATGTGCCTACCTCCGTGTCTCTCACGGCCAGCGGAGAATTCCCATGCATCGCCTATGAGGGTAATCGGCGACGGCCACTTGGCGCGCCCGTGTGACCGATCGGCAGAACGCTACCTCCTGCGGAGCTACATCCGGCGCGAGAGGTCCTCGTCGCCGTGGCGTGTAGGCACGGGCGGACCCACCGGTGCCGGGCCCGCATTGTGCTGGCGCTCACTGGGTCCCGCAGCCTCGGCCGGAGGCTGTTCGGCTGGCGCCTCGTGCGCTCTGGCGTCGCGGTCGTGCGGCGGGGTCTGCTCCTGACGATTGCCTTCGCCCTCCCGCGACGGCTGTTGGTGCGCCCCGGCAGCCCCCCCAGCAGGACCCTGGCCGCCGCCACCCTGGCCGCCGGTAGCCTGACTCGCGGCTGGTTGCCCCGCCGCGGGCGATCCGGCTTGCGACTGGTCCGCAGCTTGAACATCCGCTCCTTGCGAGCCACCGTCTTTCGAGTCGCCACCCTGTGCGGCCTTCATCGCCTGCTCCATCAGCGACCCGAAGATGCTGGAGCCCCCTCCTCCGCCCTCGCCGGCTTTGCCCGCCTGCTGAGCCATCTGGCCGACCTGGCCGAGCATCTGTCCGATCTGACCGATCCCCTGGCCGCCCTGGTCATCGGAGTTCTGGTAGGCCGACTTCGCGGAATCCACCTTGCCGGAGAACATCGTCTCCTTGGCCTGCAGCGCCGTCACGTTCGCGGCGAGCGGAGCGGATAGCGTCGGCATCACGGCGGCGATGGTCATGCTCAAGCCGTCCTCGCCGGGCGGAATGGTCGGCATCGGCGGCATGTCCACCGACGCGGGATTCCAGGAAGTGCCGTCCTCCATCCCAAATGGGTCACCCATCAGCGCGTACCTCCTGACTCACCAGTCATCGTCAACCTCGTCACCCAAGTCGTATTCGAGGGCGGGCGGCGGCGCCAGCGAGGCAGCGGTGCCGCCGCTCTCCCCGCGCTGACCCATCATGCCCGCGCCACCGCCCATGCCGCCGCCCATGCCACCCGACACCGGTGCGACCCCGCCGATGGCCGCGCTGCCTGCGCCGGCGGGCCTTACCGCGACGCCATCCATGGTGGAGCCAACCAGTTTCGCCATCATCGGAGTTTGCGGGGCCGAGCCACCACCTCCAGGCAGGGACGCCGCCTTCATCATTCCGGCGCCACCACCCGCGCCGGAGCCGCCGGCCAGCGGGTGGTTGGAGAACGCCGAGAAGGGGCTGACTCCCTTGCCCGAGCCTGCCCCCGAACCGCCCTTGCCGAACATCGAGGTGAGCTGCTGCAGCGGCTGCGACACCTGCTGCATGAGCTGTTGCGGAGCCTGGGTCACCATGCCCATGAGT
>NZ_JBOGDD010000602.1:0-2466 GCF_050701675.1 Mycobacterium sp.
CCAAAATTTCTTTGCTGGCTGACGTGCAGTGCGCCATCCGGTTTGGTAAGGACCTGCTGACGTCCAAGGACTTTGTTATCTCTCGGGAGACGATTGGACTCAACGTAGAGGTTGACGAGTCAGATTGGTATGCAATGGCATTGCTGTAACTGCCAGAACCGTCACGGGAGGCAAGGGTATCGTCGTTCACGACGAAGATGACGTCTGAATGGCGCGGCGGGGCGGGCGCTATCGCCTTCGCGTACCCAGTGACAAAGTAGCCACACCTCACATCGCGAGCCGGTTGGCAAACCTCGTGCCGGCCCCGCCGACCGGTCGTTGAGGCCGAACGGCGCGTGGCGGAGATGAGCGCGAACGACGCAGGGGATGCTCCATCCGCGACTCGAGCCGAGTGGCACCGCGTAGGCCGCGATGTGTGTGTTCTCGATGACACTCGTGCCGTAGTCACCATAGATACAACTAGTATCCATGGTGTGTCTAGCGCGCCCTCTGCCTCGGATGAGGCCTATGTGACGGTCAAGGAGCTCATCGTGAGCGGCGAACTGCCCGGTGGTGAGCTCATCAGCGAGGGCGACATCGCGACCAGGATGGGGGTCAGCCGTACTCCGGTCCGCGAGGCGTTTCTGCGACTGCAGGCCGAGGGATGGATGCGGCTGTATCCGAAGCGAGGTGCGCTGGTCGTTCCCATCGCCGCCGATGAGGCTGAGAACGTCGTGTCGGCGCGCCGAATGATCGAGACGGGCAGCGTGAGGGCCATGACGGCGCAGGCCCGCGCCGAGTTGGCACTCGCACTGAACCGGAATCTCACCCTGCAACGGGAGATAGCGGCCAGCGGCACCGCTACGGAGTTCAGTGCCGTCGACGCCGACTTTCATCAATCGATCGTCAACGCGGGGGGAAATCCCTTGCTGGACACCTTCTACTGTGGGCTTCGCGAGCGGCAGAGGCGCATGACCACCCACTCCCTTGCGCGAGATCCGGGTCAGATCGCAGGCATCATCGAAGACCACGATCGGCTCATCAGTCTGATTCAAACCGGCGACGTCGGCGGGTTCGAGATCGCGGTGGACCGCCATATGCGACGCGTCCACGGCTGGATCGTGGGCGCTGTCTTGTGAACGCGTATGTGACGCAAAGTGATTCGGGATTCTGGGCGCAGCGCCGATGGATGTTGGTCGCCGCGGGCATGTTCGCGGTCGCGTGGGGTGGTAACGAATTCACCCCACTGCTGGTGATGTATCGCCTGCAGCACGGTTTCTCCGCCTTCACGGTCTACACGTTCCTGTTTGCCTACGTGATCGGCATCGTGCCTGCCCTGCTGATCGGCGGCCCGTTGTCGGACCACATGGGCAGGCGCCCCGTGATGCTTCCTGCAACCGCGATCGCCGCCGTCGGATCGATACTCATCGCCCTTGGCGCCGACTCCTCGGCACTGCTCCTTGCCGGCCGGGTCTTCACCGGAGTCTCATTGGGGATCGGCATGGCCGTCGGCGGAAGTTGGGTCAAGGAACTGTCGGCCCAGGATCCGGCGTCCTCGCCGGGCACCGGCGCCCGACGCGCGGCCATGAGTTTGACCGCGGGCTTCGCACTGGGTGCAGGCGTGGCAGGAGCGCTCGCGCAGTGGGCGCCGTGGCCGGCGCACCTGGCCTATCTGGTGCACGTGTCCATCTGCGTTGCCGCGGGGGCGGCCATGCTGGCGGTGCCCGAGACCCAGCCTGCAGTTCCCGTTGGCGAGAGGAGTCGACTGATCGACGATCTCAAGATTCCGACGGCGTCGCACCGGCGCTTCTTGTTCATCGTGGTCCCGTTGGCACCATGGGTGTTCGGTTCTGCGAGTGTCGCTTACGCGGTCCTGCCATCGTTGATGGCCGACGAGAGCGGGCACCACCCGATTGCGTTCTCGGCGCTGATGTCGGTCACCGCACTCGGGGCAGGCTTCGTGATCCAGTCCCTGGCCAGAAGGATCGACACCCCACTCGGTGCACGCGGTGCCATCGTGGCACTGGCCATCCTCGCCGTCGGAATGTTCCTTGCGGCATGGGCGGCGTCCGTGCTGACGGTCGCGTCCGCGCTGATCGCCGCGGTGGTGCTGGGATGCGGTTACGGGATGGCACTCGTCGCCGGACTGCTTGAAGTGCAACGCATTGCGGGCCCCGAGGGTTTGGCGGGACTGACGGCAGTCTTCTATTCGCTCACCTATTTGGGCTTTGCCATCCCTGCACTGCTGTCGTCGCTGACCGAACGGTGGCCCGGGATCGCCACCTATCCCGTGATCTTCGGGGTAGGCGGTGTCCTTGCGACTCTGTGCGGTGTCTTCGTCCGGGTGCACACCCACCGTCACCTGCCAGTGGAGTTGGGGAGGCAACGTCCGGTGCCGGTCTCGGTGGATTGATCCGCCCGGTAGCCGAAAGTCTTGGTCTGCACAGAACGTAATCTCAGTTCAGTCTCAGGCGGGCAGCGCACTAT
>NZ_JBOGDD010000603.1:0-3770 GCF_050701675.1 Mycobacterium sp.
GGCCAGCGCCTCGGCGCCGACGTGACAGTCGGGGGTCTCCGCGTGCTCTTCTGGGGAGTGCGAGACTCCGGTCGGGTTGCGCACGAACAACATTGCCGTCGGCACCTTCGCGGACAGAATGCCGGCATCGTGCCCCGCCTGCGTTGGCAACACCGGTACGTCGCCGAGGCGCGCCAGCGCTCGTTGCAGGCGGGCGCGGGGACCTTCGGGGAATTCGACGATGGGAGTGATCGATTCCGCCGTCACCTGCAGATCGATACCGTCCGAAGCCGCGAATCCCCCTGCCTCCGCGCTGATCTGATCGACCAGCGCGGTCAGCGTCGGCTCGTCGGCGGCACGGGCGTCGAGCCATGCGCGGACCCGCGACGGTATCGCATTGGCCCCGTTGGGAGAGACGAGGATCTTGCCGAACGTGGCGACCGCCTCGTGTCGAGCGGCCGCCGACCGGGCGGCGTGCACCGAGGACGCGAAGGCCAGCATCGGGTCACGCCGGTCGCCGAGCCTCGTGGTGCCAGCATGGTTCGCCGCGCCATGGAAGACGAACTCCCAGCGCCCGTGCGGCCAGATCGCCGACGCCACGGCGATCGGACGGTCGACGAGTTCGAGGGCGCGGCCCTGTTCGACGTGGAGTTCGACGTAGACGCCGATCCGCCTCAGCAGGGCGTCGTCGACGCCGAGGTGCTCGGGATTGCGGCCGGCGCGCGTCAGTGCCTCGGCGAGCGTGACGCCGTCGTTGTCGCGCAATCCGCGGGCCCGTTCAGCGCTCAGGGCACCGGTGACGAGCTGCGATCCCACGCACGCGACACCGAAGCGGGCGCCCTCCTCGTCAGAGAATGCCGCCACCGCAACGGGAATCGTCGGCACCAGGCCACGGTCGCGCACGATGTCGATCGCCGCGAAGGCCGAGACGACGCCAAGCGGCCCGTCGAAGGCTCCCCCGTCGGGCACCGAGTCCAGATGGGAACCGGTGACGAAGGCGTCCCTCGGCTCACCGGTCCATCCTGGCGGCAGCCACCACGCCCACAGGTTGCCGTTGCGGTCCTCCTCGACGGCCATCCCGCGGTCCTCGGCACAGCCGCGGAACCATTCGCGCAGCGTGAGGTCGGCGTCGGACCAGGCGAACCGGCGATAGCCACGGGTGTCCTTGTCCTGCCCGACGTCGAGGATCGCGGTCCACAGCGGGTCGAACCGCGACGCGGCGCTCTCTGTCATTCGCTCTCCTGCATGGGAATTCGCACGCCCCGCTCGGCGGCGATCGCGGCGGCGTGCTCGTACCCCGCGTCGGTGTGGCGGATCACGCCCATGCCGGGATCGTTGGTCAGCACGCGTTCGAGCTTCTGGGCCGCGAGCTCGGTCCCATCGGCCACCGACACCTGTCCGGCGTGGATGGAGCGGCCCATGCCGACCCCACCGCCGTGGTGGATGGACACCCAGGTAGCGCCGGATGCCGTGTTCAGCATCGCATTCAGCAGTGGCCAGTCCGCGATGGCGTCGGAGCCGTCGAGCATCGATTCGGTCTCGCGGTAGGGCGAGGCGACCGATCCCGAGTCCAGGTGATCGCGGCCGATGACGATCGGTGCCGATACCTCGCCGTTGGCGACCATCTCGTTGAACTTCAACCCTGCCCGGTGCCGTTCGCCGTAGCCGAGCCAACAGATGCGGGCAGGCAATCCTTCGAATTCGACGCGTTCACCGGCCATGGTGATCCACCGTCGCAGGTGCTGGTTGTCTCCGAAGAGTTCGAGGATCGCCTTGTCGGTGGCGGCGATGTCCTTGGGATCGCCGGACAGCGCCGCCCACCGGAACGGGCCGAGGCCCTCTTCGAACTGGGGCCGGATGTAGGCGGGCACGAAGCCGGGAAAGTCGAATGCGCGGTCGTAGCCGGCCTTTCTCGCCTCGTCGCGGATCGAGTTGCCGTAGTCGAAGACCTCGGCACCCTTGTCGAGGAACCCGACCATCGCGGCGACCTGCTTGGCCATCGACTCCTGCGCCTGCTCGGTGAAGTAGGCCGGATCCTTCTCCGACATCTTCTTCATGTCGTCGAGTTCGATGCCGATCGGTAGGTACGACAGCGGGTCGTGCGCGGAGGTCTGGTCGGTGACGATGTCGATCGGCGCCCCGCGCTCGAGCAGTGCGGGGAACACCTCGGCGGCGTTGCCCACCACGCCGATCGACAACGGCCGCTTGGCGTCCCGTGCCTCGATGGCCCTGGCGACGGCGTCGTCGAGATCGGTGGCCTTGACGTCGAGGTAGCGCTTGGCGATGCGACGGTCGATGCGGGTCTCGTCCACGTCGACGCAGATCGCGACGCCTTCGTTCATGGTGACGGCCAGCGGCTGCGCGCCGCCCATGCCACCGACGCCACCGGTGAGCGTGATCGTGCCAGCCAGGCTGCCCCCGAACCGCTTCCTGGCGATGGCTCCGAACGTCTCGTAGGTGCCCTGCAGGATGCCCTGGGTGCCGATGTAGATCCACGACCCGGCCGTCATCTGGCCGTACATCGTCAGCCCTTCGGCCTCCAACTTGCGGAACTGTTCCCAGTTGGCCCAGTCCCCCACCAGATTCGAGTTTGCGATCAGCACGCGCGGGGCCCAGACGTTGGTGCGGAACACACCAACTGGCTTGCCGGACTGCACCAGCATGGTCTCGTCGTCCTCGAGACCCCGAAGGGTGCGAACCAGCGCGTCGAAGGCGGCCCAACTGCGCGCCGCGCGTCCCGTCCCGCCGTAGACGACGAGATCGTCGGGATGCTCGGCGACCTCGGGATCGAGGTTGTTCATCAACATGCGCAGGACGGCTTCCTGTTGCCAACCCTTGCAGGAGATTTCGGCTCCGCGCGGGGCGCGGACGGGACGGGGACCGGAGACCGCGGCGGTCCCAGAGGTGGTCGTCATGAAGTGAAGTCCTTTGTCGGGTGTTGCCTAAGTACCGCTGATGCCTGCGCCCGCGAGCCACTTCTTCGCGATGTCGGCGAGGTTGGCGCCGGTCGCGGCCTCGGCGTTCATCTTGATGAGATCGTCGGTGGTGAGCTTGGCCGAGACGGCGTTGAGGGTCTTGGTGATGGTGTCGTTCTCCTTGGCCGTCTTGATCACCGGAACGACGTTCTCTGCGGCGAACAGGGACTTGTCGTCCTCAAGGGCGACGAGGTTGTTCGACACCAGACCGGGGTCGGTGCTGAACAGGTCGCCCGCCTGGACCTGACCGTTGGTCAGCGCCGTCATCGTCAGGGTGCCCCCGGCGTCGAGCGTGACGAAGTCCTTGAAGTTGAGGCCATAGACGTCGCGCAGGCCGACCACGCCCTGCTGGCGGGTCTTCCATTCCGGCGGTCCACCGAGGACGAGCTCACCGGCGTGGGGCCCCAGGTCCGAGATCGTCTTGAGGTTGTACTTGTCGGCGGTGGCCTTCGTGACGGCCACGACGTCCTTGTCCTCTGCGGGTGACGCCGTGAGCAGTGACAGCCCGCCAGGCACCTTGCCGGTGAGCTCGGAGGTCACCGCCTCCTTGGTCGCGGCGGTCGACTTCGGGTCGAGATAGCTCAGCAGCGCACCGTTGTACTCCGGCACCAGGTCAATGGACCCGTCCTTGAGTGCTGCGAGGTAGACCTCGCGGCTTCCGATGTTGAACTGTTCCTTGACGCTCACGCCTGCCGCCTGCAGCGCCTGCGAGTAGATGCTGGCGATCAGCTGACTCTCGACGAAGTCCGCCGAGCCGACGATGACCTCCGAACCCGAGGACCCCTTGTTGTCCCCGCCGCCGGAGAGCGGATTCTC
>NZ_JBOGDD010000604.1:0-7053 GCF_050701675.1 Mycobacterium sp.
GTACTTCTGGTAGCGCCAGATTTCCAGATCGTCCCACACGGTCACCAGGAACTGTTTCTCGATGCGCCTTCGGACCACGTCCGGTGGTACGTCGGACTGGTCGCCGGGCACCCGCGGTTCCCAGATCGAGTAGAACATGTTGGAGTACCCGTCATCGACCGGCGTGCAGGCGAAGATCAGCCGGTGGTTCGACTGACCCTCGAAAACGCTGATGGCGCCGCCGAGTCCGAACATGTTGCTGTGGATCCGCAACGCCATCTGGTCCGGATCGTCGCTGCCGGCGGCCGGCCAACCGGTCAGGAACCGCCACTCCTGATCGGCGATGTTCCAGTCCAGCAGTTTCGGTGTCACGGTGGCGCGGTGCACGTATTGGAAGTGTGCGCTGTCGGGACCGTTCTCCGCGACGATCTGAGGGTGTACGGGTTCCCGTTCGGCGAATCTCGAGAACTCCGGATACGGACGGTAATAGGCCTTCGGGTCGGTCTCGTATTGCGGGAAGGACGCGAAGATGTCGGGCATCTCCCACTGCGGTTCCTTGCCGAGAGGGTGGTGCCAGACGAACACGCAGTCGTACTGCTCCATCACGGGATACACCCGCAGATGCAGCCCGCGATTGGGTTTGTCCGGCTGATAGGGGATGTACCGGTTGGTGCCGTCGGGACCCCAGCGCCAGCCGTGGAACGGGCACTCCACGCAGTCGTCGACCACCTTGCCGCCGTGGCCGAGATGGGCGCCAAGGTGCTTGCAGTGAGCCTCCATCACGTGCAGTTCGCCGGACTCGTCGCGGTAGGCGACCAAGTCCTCGCCGAAGTACGTCAGGGCCCTGGTCTCCCCGGCAGGGAATTCCGGCGACCAGCCGATCATGAACCAGCCGGTGACCTTCCAGGTGAACGGGACTTTCACGGGGGCTGTCCTCCACGACTTGGACCTACTACTGTAAGAGTTACGGTAACATGCGATCCTGGCGCTCCAGCCGACTCGTCCGTACGTTCCGAATGCGGGAGGAAGCGTGGTCACGGCCTCGGTTCGGGCGTCGACGACGAGCGGCACCGTGCAAGGGTTCGTGCGTGACGGCGTCGCGCGCTGGCGTTCCATTCCATATGCACGACCACCGCTGGGGCCGTTGCGATTCCGCACACCGCAGCCACCGCTTCCGTGGCGCGGTGTGCGGTACTGCGAGGACGTCGCCAACTGCGCGCCGCAGGATCCCCGCTACACGCTGTTGAGGCCGGGCGTCAGGCAGCCGATGGGCGAGGACTGCCTGACGCTCAACGTCGTCGCTCCTGCTGGAGTGTCCGCTCCGTTGCCCGTGATGTTCTTCATCCACGGCGGCGGTTACATGTTCGGCAGTTCGGCCACCCCGATATACGACGGCGCGTCGATCGCGCGGCGCGGTGCCGTGTACGTGTCCGCCAACTACCGGCTCGGCGCGCTCGGGTGCGTCGACCTGTCGTCGCTGTCCACAGCCGAATACCCGTTGGACGCCAACCTCTTCTTGCGCGACCTCGTCATGGCGCTGCGGTGGGTGCGCGACAATATCGCCGAGTTCGGCGGCGACCCCGACAACGTCACGATCTTCGGGGAGAGCGCAGGCGCTCACGCGGTCGCGACACTGCTTGCGGTACCCGATGCCGCCGGCCTGTTCCACCAGGCGATCTCGGAGAGCCCGCCAGGAGGACTCATCCACCACGCCGAGTATTCCGCCGAGGTGGCCAGGAAGCTGGTCGCCGGACTTGGTGCGGAGCCCGCGGACGGTGCGCGCGCCGTCATGACGGCGCGGCCGTCGCAACTCGTGCGGACCCTGGAGCGCGTCATGACGGCCACCATTCAGGAGACCCCGGACTCCTTCGGCATCGGCGCCACGTTTGGCGGCGACTACCTGCCACGCACCCACGTGGACGCGATGACACGCGGCGAGGCTCACCGCGTGCCGTTGATCATCGGAAGCAACGCCACCGAAGCGAGCCTGTTCGCTCGGTTCATGGACTACCTGCCGACCAACGAGCCCGTCATCGAGAGGTTCCTCGGTGGCGCGGAACCTGCTGTGGCACAGAGCTTGCGTGACTCGTACCCCGGCTATCCGAGCCGCGCGGCGTGCCTGGCCTTCGGCAGCGACTTCACCTTCGGAGCAAGGGCGTGGGAACTCGCGGAGGCGCACGCCCCGCACGCGCCCACCTACCACTATCGCTACGACTACGCGCCGCGGCCGCTGCAGTGGTCGGGCTTGGGGGCCACCCATGCAACCGAGTTGCTCGCCGTGTTCGACGTGTACGACACGCGGCTCGGAGGGCTGCTCACGGTGGCGGGGGACAGGGGTTCGGCTCGACGCGTCAGCAGGGACGTGCAGCGCCGGTGGAGGTCGTTCAGCAGGACCGGGGTGCCCGGCGACGACTGGCCCCGCTACACCGCCTCGGAGCGGGCGACGATGATCTTCGACCGCCGCTCGCGGGTGGAGGCCAACCCCTCAGGCGCACGACGCGAGGCGTGGGCCGCGCTCAGCGCCGCGCGCGGGAACCGTAGTCGGAGATGATGCGCGCGCGGGCGTAACTCAGTTCGCGCGAGAGGTCGTACCGCTCGGACAGCACGATCCAATGGAACGCGATGCCGAACGCGGCCGCGCTGATGTCGTTGACCGCACGCTCGACGTCGATGTCCGGTCGTACCGACCCGTCGTCGATTCCGGCTCGGAGACCTACCTCAACGGCCTCGACGCCACGCTCGAACCAGGTCTGCAGCCGAGCGCGTACCGGCGACGTCGTCTTGACGGCTTCGAAGGTCATCACGAACATCGCCCTCAGGAACTCATGGTCTTGCGCGTACAGGTCCTGAATCCGGCCGAAGTGCGCTACGGCGTTCTCCATCCCGGTGGCGTCGGGCTGTGTGGTTGGCAGGAGCCGCTCGACATATCCATGCTCGAAGAAGGCGTCCAGGATTGCATCCTTGCCACCGTAGCGCGCGTGCACCATCGCCCGGCTGTAACCAGCACGGCGTCCAATTTCGGCGGCAGTCGTTGCCTCCCAACCCTTCTCGGTGATCAACTCGGCAGCGGCCTCGACGAGCTTGCGGGCCGAGAGTTCGACCCGCTGTGGCTGGGTCAATCCGCGGGCGGGTGAGGGCACCCTTGCATATTAGACGCTCGACAACTAACTTGGTTGCGGACCGTCACATAGCTCGAAGGGGAGCCTCGATGTCAACCGTTGGCGTGCCGTCGGGCATCGAGGACGTCACGTCGTCTTGGCTCAGTGAGGCGCTCGGTGAACGGGTCGACGACGTCCACGCCGAGCAGATCGCGCAGGACAGCGGATTCTCGTCGTTGCTCTACCGCGTGCAGTTGACCGGCGACCGCGTGCCCGAGACGGTAATCGTCAAGTTGGCAGCGCAGTCCGAGGCGCGCGGAGCCATGGACATGCTGGGCGGCTACCGGCGTGAGCTGGCGTTCTACCAGAAGGTGGCAAGCCGTGGCCCCTTGGCGACCCCGCACGTCTACGTCGCACGCATGGCGCAGGACTCGGTCGACTTCGTGCTGGTGATGGAAGACCTCCGAGACTGGGAGAACGCCGATCACCTAGCCGGCCTGACGATGCGTCGGGTCGAGGTGTGCATCGCGCAGCTCGCCGGTCTGCACGCATGGTCGATCACCGAGGGCGATGTGCCCGAGGACTTTCCGAGCATCGACACACCGATCGCCCGCGACGTCTTCCTTCCCGTGTTCGCGTTGGGATGGCAGGTCTACCTGCGACACGCGGTGGTGCCCGTGCCGCCCGCGGTCGCACGGTATGCCGCACGTTTCGCCGAGTTGGCGCCGCAAGCTCTCGACGCCTTGAGCGAACGGTCCATGCTCCTGCACGGTGACATCAGGGCCGACAACATGTTCTTCGACGGAGATCGACTGAAGGTGGTCGACTTTCAGTTCGCGGCCCACGGCGTCGGTGTCGCCGACATCGGTTACCTGGTCAGTCAGGGACTGCCCACGGAGGTGCGTCAAGGACATGACGAGGCGCTGGTCCGCCAGTATCTCGAACGATTGCGCGAGCACGGTGTCGACGACTACGGGTTCGAGGAGGCCTGGCGCCATTACCGTTTCGCCGTGGCTTACTTGATGGTGCTCCCCGTGATCACGCTGGTGGGTTGGGATGCCATGCCAGAACGGTCCCGCGCGCTATGCATCAAGCTCGTCGAGCGGGCGGTGGCGACCGTCCACGAGACCAACGCTCTGGAGGTGTTCGGATGAGTGCCGTGGCCCGCACCGCGCGCGAGGTGGTCGAGCTGTACAACCTGGTCGTGTGGAACGAGGGAGACTTCGCCCTCGCCGAGGAACTGCTGGGTGACACCGTGACCAGGCACGAGGTAGGCGAGGCGATGGTGCTCACGCACGACCAGGCAGTGGCGCGCATCGTGGACCATATGGCGATGTTCGAGACGATCCGCTTCGACCTCAACGTCGTGGTTGCAGGAGACGACGGCGAGCACGTCGCCATCGTGTATCAGTCCCCGATGACGATGAAGGACGGCACGATGATCGACGTCGGAAGCATGGAGATCTTCCGGGTGGTCGATGGCAGGATCACCGAAGTCTGGAATTGTGGCTATAAACAAGGGGTTTGGGCATGACACGCGTACTCGATGAACTGGGCTACTACCTCTTGGCGGGTGCGGGCGGTGAGGGGCCCGCCGGGTTGATGGACGAGGCCCGCCGCGGTGAGGAACTCGGGTTCGGCACTGCGTTCATCTCGGAACGGTGGAACGTCAAGGAGGCGTCATCGCTCACCGGCGCGGCGTGCGCGGTGACCAGTCGGATCCAGATCGCAACGGCTGCAACCAATCACAACACCCGACACCCGCTGATCACCGGTTCGTATGCCACCACCATGCACCGACTGTCGAAGGGCCGTTTCACCTTGGGCATCGGGCGCGGTATCGCCGCGATGTACGGGGCCTTCGGCGTGCCGCCCGTGACCACCGCGCAGATGGAGGACTTCGCCAAGGTAATGCGCAAGCTGTGGCACGGGGAGCTCATCTTCAACCACGACGGACCGATCGGCAAGTACCAGTTGTTGTTCCTCGACCCGGACTTCAACGAGGACATCCGACTGGCCATCGTGGCCTTCGGCCCGCAGACCCTTGCGCTGGGGGGCCGCGAGTTCGACGACGTCATCCTGCACACCTACTTCACGCCGGAGACCTTGCAGCGCAGCGTGAAGATCGTGAAGGATGCCGCCGAGCAGGCCGGTCGAAATCCCGACGACGTGAAGGTGTGGTCCTGCTTCGCGACCGTCGGCGACCACCTGCCCGAAGAACTGCGACTGAAGAAGACGGTTGCCCGGCTGGCCACCTACCTGCAGGGCTACGGCGACCTGCTCGTCAACACGAATGGCTGGGATCCGGCTGTGCTGCAGAAGTTCCGGGACGACGAGGTGGTCCAGTCCATCGGAGGCGGTATTGACCACAAGGCCAGCGCCGGGCAGATCGAGCACATCGCGACCCTCATCCCCGATGAGTGGCTAGAGCCCTCTGCCACCGGCACTGCGCAACAGTGCGTCGACCGCATCCGCAAGGAGTTCGACTACGGTGCCGATGCGCTGATCATGCATGGCGCGACGCCCGACGAACTGGAGCCGGTGGTCGCGGCCTATCGCGGCAGCGTCGGCTAGCTGCGCCGCGCGGACCCGGCGGCCCGCCGCCACACGAGGCTGCTGTGCGTGGTCGCGCCAGCGTCGTCCGTCGTGGTCGCCGACAGCGTGAGAAGGTCACCGTCGACGCTCGCCTGCCGAAACTGGGGTTGTGCCAACAGCTCCGGCATCATCGACATGGAGACGTCGTGATGCAGGGTCGACGTCTGCTCGTCGACGAAGAAGGGTCCGCCGTAAGCGACGTAGGAGTCCATGTCCGAGTTCGCGAGCTGTGCCGACATGTAACCGTCTGCGGTGTACAGGATCAGGCCGCGCGGCTGGCTTCCGAGGGGGTGGCGGTCCTCGCCGGTGGCCACGTTGGTGGCGACGAACGACACCAGCTCCCAGGCGCCGAGGACGGCGTCCCGCAGTGTCGTGCTCGTGGTCGTGCTCACGGCAGGATGACGGTGCGGCTGACGGGCTCCGCAGCCGCCTGTCGACTGTACAGGCCCCGCTGCAGCCCGGTCAGCAGCGCATCCCTGGTCTCGCGTGGGTCGATGAGCTCGTCGAAGCCGAGGTGTTCGGCCGACCGGTAGGACGCCTCCAGTTCGGCGTCGCGCAGCTTGGCGGTCATGTCCTCCTCGGCATGCGTGGCACGGCTCAGCGCTGCGGCGCTCATCGCGCCCATCGTCGCGCCAGGGTAGGCGTAGGCCGCGACCTGTTGGTCGAAGCCGAGCAGCGACATCACCATCGACCCGAAGCCATAGGCCTTCCGCAGCGTGATGTGCAACTTCAGCGTCGTGGCTGCGGTCTGGGCCGCGAACATCCTTGCACCCGCACGCAATACGCCGCTGCGCTCCGAGCGGCTGCCCGGCATCATGCCCGGGTTGTCGGCGAGGAACACGATCGGCAGGTGGAAGGAGTCGGCAACCATGATGAAGTGCGCAGCCTTGTCGGCAGCGTCGGCATCGATCGAGCCCGCCATCACCTGCGGCTGATTGGCAACCACGGCCACGGGATGTCCGCCCAGATGCGCGAGTGCGCAGATGATGGCGCGGCCGAACTTCGGCTGTACCTCGAACCAGTCCGGATCGTCGAAGATCACGTCCAGGACCTTGCGCATGTCGTATACGCGCTTGTTGTCCCTGGACACGATGTCGAGCAGCTCCGGGGTCGGTCGCGGCGCCGTGGCCTCGTCGGCGGCCCGTTGCGCCGGATAGGACCACGCGCTCGGCGGAAAGTAGGACAGATAGCGTTTGACGTCGTCGATGACGTCCTCGTCCGTTTCGCCGAGGTTGTGGATCACCCCACTCTGCAACGCGACGGTGGGACCGCCGAGGTCCTCCTTCGAGATGTCCTCTCCCGTCGACTCCCGGACCACCGGCGGACCCGCGGTGAAGATGGCGCCCTGGCCGCTCATGATCCGGAAGTCGCACACCGGGGC
>NZ_JBOGDD010000605.1:0-5063 GCF_050701675.1 Mycobacterium sp.
AAGTCCCGTCGCGATGAGAATCCCGCGCACCATCGATCCGAGGGTCAGTGCGAGGTTGATCTCCCACCACCGCAGCGGGCTGGCCAACACCGCGTTGATGAAGCGGTCCTTGCGGGCTTCGAAGAGCGACGCCGTGCCCTGGATGTAACCGGCGGTGACCACCGATAGAACCGCCAGGCCCGGCAGGATGAACTGTTTGTAGGGAACACCGCGGACCCCGTCGATCCGGCCGCCTATCGCCAACCCGAACACGAAGACGAACAGGAGCGCCGCCAGGATCTGGCCGACGACGGTGAAGTGCCAATTCTTCAGGTAGCGCACGATTTCGCGCTGCAGCAGCCACGTGAACGCCGGCCGCTGCGCATGATACGGCCGGTCGTAGGGCGTCAACGGCGCTGAGACCAGCCAGTTCTCGGTCACTGGACCTCGGTGAGGGTTGCAGCCATCGCCCGGTTGTACACCTGCGTGAGATCCGTCGCGCCGAACTCGGCGCGCAGTCGTGCGGCACTGTCACGCGAGATCAGACGTCCCGCCTTGATCAATGCCACCTCGTCACACAACGCTTCGGCCTCCTCCAGATAGTGCGTCGTCAGCAGAATCGTGTGGCCGATCCGGTGCAGATCCCGCATGTAAGCCCACAGGTCGGACCGCAGCTCCACGTCCACGCCCGCGGTCGGCTCGTCCAGGATCAGAAGCCGAGGCCGGTGAATCAACGCTCGCGCCAACAAGAGTCGACGTTGCATACCACCCGAGAGCGCATTGGGATGCTGGCGCGCCTTGTCCGCCAGCCCAAGGAGCTCGAGCAGGTCGCGGGCGCGGCGAGTGGCCTCGCGGCGGCCCACACCGTAGTACCCGGCGTGGTAGATCAAGATCTCCGCGTTGGTCAGGAAGCGGTCCAGGTTCACTTCCTGCTCTGCCAGGCCGACTAGCGCGCGACCGGTGCGCGAGTCGTGCGGGTGGCCGAAGATCTCGATCTCGCCTGCGGTCGGCCGCAGGAGATTGCAGGTCGCCGAGATCAACGTGGACTTTCCTGCCCCGTTGGGACCCAGCAGACCAAAGAAGGCACCATCGGGGATGTCCAGATCGAGGCCGTGCAGGGCAGTGAAGCCCGAACGGAACGTCTTACTCAGTTTCCGGACGACCAGGGCAGAGGGCACCACGGCAACCTACTCCCACGGTCACGCACCGAACGAACCGCACGACGGCGGTCGTGCGGACGCCGCCATAACTTCCATCGGATTGAAATCTCCGTGAGCAAAACAAATTACCGGGGCGCTGATGAATGGTTAAGCCGGAGCGTCACATTCCTGTAGCGGAAGCCGGTTGTTCGCGCCGCGGGCTGGACCGAGACTCTTTCTCGATGCACACCACCCGGAAGGACGAGCGATGACGACAGTCTCCACAGGCACCATCAGTGCCGAGTCACTGCACCAGTTGATCAGCGGAACAACCGAATACGCGCTGGTCGACGTCCGGGAAGCCGGCGTCACCGCGGCGCAGGGCTCGATCCTGCTTGCCGTGTCGATTCCGCTCAGCGTCCTCGAACTGCGGATCCGAAGCCGAATCCCGCGGCTGTCCACGCCCGTGATCGTCTACGACGGCGGCAGCGATGGACTGGCCGTGCGCGCCCAACAGCGGCTGGAAGCACTGGGTTACACCGATGTTCGGGTTCTCGACGGGGGGCTGCAGGCCTGGGCGCAGGCGGGTCGCAAGGTGCAGACCGGTGGCGACCACGTGATCGGCCAGGCCTTCGGCGAGTGGATCGAACACGTCTACGACACCCCGCACATCACCGTCGACGACTACCTGGCGCGCATCGAGGCAGGCGAGGACGTCGTCCTTCTGGACAGCCGCCCGATCGGGGAGTTCGAGAACCACAGCCTGCCAGGGGGAACCTCGATCCCCGGCGCCGAACTGGTGTACCGCGCTGCCGAGGTGGTCACGTCGCCGGACTCCCTGGTGGTGGTGAACTGCGCTGGGCGTACCCGCAGTATTCTCGGCGCCCAGGTGCTCATCAACGCGGGCCTGCCCAACCGGGTGGTGTCGTTGGAGGGTGGCACACAGGCCTGGGTACTCCAGGGCCTCGAGCTCGATCACGGCAAGTCCGTCGCAGCCCCGCTACCCACCGGTGCGGCGTTTGACGCCGCCAAGGTGGCGGCCGCGCGATTCGCCGAGAGGTTCTCGATCACCCGGATCGACAAGAAGACACTCGAGGGTTTTCGCCGCGAGGCCGACACCCGCACGCTGTACGTGCTCGACGTGCGCACGCCCGACGAGTACGAGTCGGGCCATCTGGCGGATTCCCGCTCGGCGCCCAGCTGGGATGTCGCACCGTGGACGTTCCGTCACGTCGGCACCCACAATGCCCGCATCGTGCTGGTCGACAACGACACCGTCCGCGCGACGGTGGCCGCCTCGTGGATTGCCCAAATCGGCTGGGGCGAAGTGTTCGTGGTCGAGGACGCCCTGTCCGGTGAGCAGCTTCAGACCGGACCGGCCCCGGCTGCCTTCGAGATTCCCGGCGACGGTTACACCGTCGTCGGAGTCGAGGAACTGCGCGACGCACCCGAGCGGACCGTCGTGGACCTCGGGCCCAGTCCCGCATACCGGGCACAGCACATCCCTGGCGCGCACTTCGCCATCAGGTCCCGGCTGGCCGGCTCCGTCTCGGACCTCCCTGGTACCGGTCCCATCACCCTGACCTCGGAAGACCCGGCGCTGGCCCGGTTCGCTGCCGCCGAGCTTTCCGTCGTCACCGACCGCGTGGTGCAGGTACTCGACGGCGGAACCCAGGCGTGGCGGGCAGCGGGACTTGAGGTGGAGTCCGGTACCGAGAGTTGGCTGCACCCGGCCGAGGACGTCGTCCCCTCCGGGTGGCGCGAAAGCGATCCGGAGCAACGCAAGGCGGGATTCCGCCGCTACCTGTCCTGGGAACTCGGCCTGGTCGCCGAGCTGGAACAGGACGACAGCGTGCCGTTCAGGAAGTTCGCCTGACGGGGCCCGACCCGACCGGAGGACTCCGGGACCCTTAAGCGTCGCTGGGCTAAACCCGTAGCCAAACAGTGTTGTTCGGTCACCACATCGCGGTCACCCTTGAACCCTTGTCATGCCCGCGAAGGAGAGTCCGTCGATGTCGAAGCTCGTGCTCAACTCGGTGATCCGCGCGATCGGATTCACCCAGGGGGGATGGCGGCATCCGGATGCCAGCCCGGAGCGGGCCCTCGATCTCGACTACTACCAGGAGTTCGCCCGCATCTCGGAGCGCGGCCTGTTCGACGGACTGTTCATCGCCAACTCGCCGGTGGCTTCGGACAATGAATGGACGACGTTGTTCTCCCCGCTGGAGCCCGTCGCGCTGCTCTCGGCGCTGGCCGCATCGACCTCTCACATCGGTCTGATCGCCACGATCTCGTCGTCGTTCAACCACCCCTACAACATCGCGCGACAGATCGCGACACTCGACCACATCAGTCGTGGCCGGGCAGGCGTCAACATCGTCGTTTCGGGGTCGGCCGACGCGGCCAGAAACTTCGGCTACGACGATCTTCCGGACCACGAATCGCGATACGGCCGAGCACACGAATTCCTCGAGGTGCTCTTTCGCCTCTGGGACAGCTGGGATGCGGACGCCGTCGGCATCGACAAGGCGGCAGGAAGTCAGGCCGATCTCGGCAAGATCCACCCGATCGACTACCGGGGCAAGCACTTCGCGGTCCGTGGGCCGCTCGACGTGGCACGGTCCCCGCAGGACCGCCCGCTGGTGTTCCAATCGGGATCGTCGCAGCCCGGGCGTCAACTCGCGGCGGCGTACGCCGATGCCGTCTACACCGCGCAGCGAACCATCGAGGAATCCCGCAGCTTCCGTGACGACATTCACCGGCGGCAGAAGGACATCGGGCGATCGGGTCCGCTCGTGAAGATCCTGCCCGGCCTGATCCCCATCGTGGCAGGCACCGACGCCGAGGCCGAACGCCTGCACGACGAGATCAGCGCACTCAACCCGCCGGAGCGATCGATCGGAATCCTCGAACAGCGTCTGGACGCCGACCTGTCGGGAGTCGGCCTCGACGACGAGTTCCCCGTCGATCGACTACCGCCGGTCGAGAGCCTCGTAGGCGGCCGGAGCTTCCACGAGATCGTCCGCAGCCACGCGACGCCCGGTACGACCCTGAGGTCGATCCTCCGGGTGACGGATTCGGGCAACAGTCACCTGCGCTTCGTCGGCTCCGCCGAACACGTGGCCGACGACATCGAGGAGTGGTTCACCTCGGGGGCAGTCGACGGCTTCAACGTCAATCCGGCAATCACTCCCAGCGGCCTGACCGACTTCGTCGATCACGTGATCCCACTCCTTCAGGCCAAGGGCATCTACAAGCGCGCATATTCGGAAGGTGCCGGAGCGCGAGCCGCATTCGCCTGACCTCTCACGGCGGACCGCACGTCATCACAAAGGAGCACGATGAGACCCCCATCGCGGCAACCGTCGCGTCCCAAGAAGGCCCTGGTTCTGGCGACCGTCCTAGCGGCCGTCGCCGCGCTGGCAGGTGCCTGCGGCTCCGGCGGCACCATCGCCGGCAATAGCGCCGAGCTCAAGTGGGCCATCGGGATTCCGACCAGCTGGGATCCCGTCACCTCCCAAATCGGTTGGGACATCTTCGGACTCCCGCTGGCTTATGAGGGACTCACGGAGATCGACAAGGACGGCAAGCCGACACCGGGGCTTGCCGACACCTGGAAGTACAACGCCGACGGCACCCAGGTGACCTTTCGCTTGCGCCCGAACCTGAAGTTCAGCGACGGAAGTCCCGTGAACGCAGAGGCGGTGAAGTTCCACTTCGACAGAGCCAAGACCCAGGAGAACTCCCGGTCGAAGGACCTGATCGAAACCATCAAGTCCGTCGACGTCGTCGACGACCTCTCCGCGCGCTTCAACCTGACACAGACGGATTACCAAGTGCCCCTGCTGGTCGCCGGTCGCCCAGGTCTGATCGCCAGCGAGAAGGTGGCCAAGAGCGATCCGGCATCCCTCGATACCCAACCGGTCGGCGCAGGCCCCTTCGTGT
>NZ_JBOGDD010000606.1:0-3889 GCF_050701675.1 Mycobacterium sp.
GTCCAGGCGTCCGGCCGCCTGCACGACGTGTGTTGCGATGCGCGCACATTCGCCCGCGTCGGACACGTCACCGGCGGCGGTCAGTCCGCCGAGCTCGTCGGCGAGCGCGCGCAGCTCAGCGCTGTCGCGAACGTCGTTGACGGCCACCGTGGCCCCCGCGGCGGCCAGGTGCCGGGCGTGCGCGGCACCCATCCCCTGCGCTGCACCGGTGACCAGAGCGACCCGTCCGTCCAGGTTCGTGCTCATATCACCGCTCCGGAGTTGACGTTGACGACCTCGCCGACGCTGAATGTCGCGTCACAGAGCAGGTATTCGACGCAGCGCGCCACCTCGCGGGGGGTGGCCAGCCGCCGCAGCGGAAGTGTGTCGAGGTAATCGGTTGCACGCCAGGGTGAATCGGCCGCCAGCAACGGGGTGTCCGTCGGCCCGGGAGCTACGCAGTTGACCCGCACACCGCGGCCGGCCACCTCGACGGCCAGGCTGCGGACGACACCGAGAATCGCACCCTTGGCGGCGGCGTAGTGCGCGTCGCCGTCGCCGCCACCAACGGCCAACTCGCTGGCCACCGCAACCAGCGCCCCACCGTGATCGATCAGGTCGGGCAGAGTCGCCCGCGCGACGTTCACCAAACCCCCGAGGTGTACGCGCAGCATGCGCCGCCACGCATCGGCGGTGATATCGGCGACCGGCGCCATGTCGTAGTAACCCGCCGACGTTACGACCGCACTGATGGGTCCGAGCCGTGCGCGGATCCGTGCTACGCCATCGCCAACCGCCGCGGCATCCGAGACATCCACGGCGACAGTGTGTTCTGCGCCAGGAGCCGACCCGGCGAGGTCGAGGCAGCCCACCGTGAACCCACGCCCGGTCAGGGCCTCGATGACGGCCGCGCCGATACCGCTCGCGCCACCGGTGACCAGCGCTACGGGGTGGTCACTCACCGACCAGTGCCCGATCGTCGGCTTGTTCGTCGAGCTCTTCGATGTCGTCGATGACCGCAGCTCCGACGATCCGGGCTCGCACGGTCGCCAACACCACGGCGCCGATCACCCCAAGCACGACGACGCCGATCCACACCGACCAGTCCAGGTAACGCTGCTCGAAAGCCGCTCGCGGCCAAGCGATATTGATGAACTGCAGCACCGCCCAGACCGCGGCCACCACCGCCACCGGCAACGTCGCGCGGCCCAGCGAGAACGTGGCGGGCGTCCAGGCGCCGCGCAGCAGCACCACCAGGAAGCCGATCAGCGGGAACAGGAATGCCAGGTAGAAGCCGCCTGCGGTGAAGTTGACCATCAGCGAGTAGACATCACCGGCGACGATGCTGAGCAGGAACAAACCACCGCCGATCACCGTGGTGACCAGGATCGCCATCACCGGGATGCGCGCCTTGCCACGCAACCGGACCAGCGCACCGGCCCCAGGCAGTGCGCCGTCGCGGGCGTACGCCCAGATGACGCGCGATGCCGAGGTCTGCAGGGCAAGGAAGCTGGCCAGGAAGCCGATGACGAACAGCAACTCGACAGGCTTGGCGACGCCGGCGCCCAGCGCCGTGGTCAGGGTGTCGTACACCGGGTCGGCCACCGTGCCGTCGGCCACCGCGCCCAGATCCGGAATCGCCAGGATGATCGCGAGGCTGGAGTAGGCCACCACCACCGCGATGAACACCAATGAGAACAGCACCGCCTTGGGCAGGTCCCGGCGCGGTTCGTGCACCTCTTCGGCGATGGACCCGGCACTCTCGAAGCCGACGAAGGACCACCCGATGAAGGCAACCGCCATCAGGAACGGACCGCTCAGGTACGCCCAGGTGTCCACGTCCGGGCCACCGCCCTGGAACAGCACCGAAAGCGAGTTGTGCCGGTGGAAGAGCAGCAGCCAGGTACCCAGCCCCAGCGAGCCGATCACCTCGGCGATGATGCTGCCGACCATGAAGATCTTCAACGCCCGCCGCCCGACCAGATTGACCGCGGTGCCGGCCAGCAGGATCACCAGCGCGATCAGCGCGAGCGTCCCACCTGACGGCGCTTCGATGCCGACGATGTTGGCGATGAAACCGGCCGCCCCGATCGCCACGGTGGCCATCGCGATCACCAGCGTCCACATGTAGACCCACCCGGCGAACCAGCCGTACGTCGTGCCGAGGAGGCGGCGTGACCACTGATAGATCGATCCTTCCAGCGGCCAACGCGACACCAGGGTGGCGAATACCAGCGCGACCAGGAACTGCCCGCCGAACACCAACAGGAATCCCCACCAGAAGCTCGGGCCTGCGGCGACAAGCGCCAAGCCGAAAATGCCGTAGAGAGCCACGATCGGCGAGATGAATGCGAAGGCGAACGCAAACGCCGACCACAACGAGAACTCTCTGCGCAGCTGGGTCTGCTCCGCGGGGTTGACCGATGATGACATGGCTCGCTCCCATTGCTTGGTACTGGTGGCAGGAACTATCACGCGTGGTCAGTGACCGCGCCAGCCAATGTGCTGAAGACGCAGAGATCGCACTTCACCGGTGCCTCGCATTGGAGGATCGCACAACGATGCCGCCCCCGGATGTGACGACGGCGTTACGCTCGTCCAATGATCTCGCCGCGCCACGGCGTGCCGGCCGAGCCTGCGGCGGCCGCGCGTGGCAAGACGGGCGCGCCCACCCTGCGCGACCTGCTCGACGCGCCGAGGTTGGGACTCGCCGTGCCCGATGGCGCGCCACAGGATCTCGACCGGGCGATCAGCTGGGCGCACACCACCGAAATGCGGGATCCGTCGCGGTATCTGCGAGGCGGCGAGTTGGTCTGCACGGTGGGAATCAGCCTGCAGACACCGCAGGAGTGCCAGGCGTTCGCCGAGTCGCTGGCGGGGGCTGGGGCGGCAGGCGTGTGCTTCGGCATTGGTGACGGTCACGACACGGTGCCGGACGCCTTGCTGGCCCAGTGCCGGCGCCACGACTTGCCGGTGCTGATCGCGGCACCGAGCGTGCCCTTCAGCCAGGTGAGCCGCTTCGTCGCCGAATATGGCCTCGGTGCCGAGATCGCCGTCGCACGCGCAACCAACGCGCTTGTACCAGAGCTTCTTTCGTCCCTGCGCCGCCACGAGTCAGCTCGCGAGCTGCTGGATACCGCCGGCCAGATCCTGGGGTGTTACTTCCTGCTCGACCCGGGCGGCGCCGTGGACACGCCGGAGGGCGAATCGCCCGTGGTCACAGTCGACGTTCCAGGGCTGGGGACCCTCGGATGGCTGGGCCATGGCGGTCAACCAGAGCCAGCGCTTCTCGATCTGATCGCCCGGTTCGTGCGCGCGACCCAGGTTCAACGAGACGTCGAGGCAGCGCTTGCGCGCGAACGCGTCGGTCAGCTGCTGTCGCTGGTAGAGCGGCGGATGCTGCTGCCCGGTGCGTTGGGTCAGCTGCTGGAGTGGCCCGGTTTCGCGGCTGGACAGCTCACCTGCTCAGCGTGGCCAGCCGGGGCAGGCGCGCTGCTGTCGATGGCGATCCCCGAGGCATTGGTCGGTGACGCTCCGGACCTGTGCCTGATGTTGACCGTGGAACCGCTCGACCCGACCGAAGACCTGTCCTTGCCGTCTGGGCACGCAGCGCCCGTGCCGCTGATGGAGATCGGGGCAGCCATCGGTCAGGCGCGCATCGCGCTCGATCTAGCTCGGCGCCGTGGCCGCCGCGTCGGACCCAATCAGCTGAGCACTCTCGAGAGCCTTCTCGAGCAACTCCCCCTCGCCCAGCTCACCCCCTTCAGACAACAGCTGATCGATCCCCTTGCGGAGATGGACCGTCAACGCGGCACTCAGCACGTGCGCACCCTGAGGGCGTTCCTCACCGCCAACGGATCGCTGAGCGAAACTGCACGGGACCTGTATCTGCACACCAACACGGTGCGGC
>NZ_JBOGDD010000607.1:0-15882 GCF_050701675.1 Mycobacterium sp.
GGCCCCTTCGACATCGAGGACTTCGACGACCCGGAAGTCGCCCTCCAGGGGCGTCACGATCTCGGCGCGGTGCTGATCCCCGAGAACGAGACCGCTGAGCTCGCCGTCGAGGTGAATCAGCAGGGCGTGCCGACCATGGCGTGGATGGTGACGACGAACGGCCGCTACAACGTCACGGCCTATGCAGCCCCGAAGGCGGGCAGCCTGTGGCGTGAGGTGGCCACCGAGGTCGCCGAGTCGCTACGCAAGGAGGCCGCGGAGGTAAGCATCGAAGATGGCCCGTGGGGGCGCGAGGTCGTCGGGTTCATGACCAGCGGGCCGGAACCCGTGGTCATGAGGTTCGTTGGCGTCGACGGTTACCGGTGGATGGTCCGAGGGGCCGCGGTCGGTGCCCCCGACAAAGCCGACGCGATCGCGCGAGACCTGCGAAATGCTTTGGCGGACACGGTTGTTCGCCGCGGTGATACCCCGCAGCCGGTGCGCAACATGCTTCCGCTGCAGCTGTCCGAGGCCCTCGTCGCCCGGCTCCGTGCCCGCGCCGAGCAGATGATCACCGAACAGGCGCAGCAGACCGGTCAGCAGCCGCCACTGCCCCCGGACGTCCCGCAGCCTGCGGCGCGGCGCAGTGAGCAGGGCACGGCGATGCAACAGCTTCGCACCATCACGGGTGGGTAGCGGCGCTCACACCTCCAGGAGCGCGTCGACGCAGGCCCTGCCGAGGACGGCGGGGTCGGCGCCGAGGTCGTCGAGAGTGAAGGTCTTCAGCGCTGCGCGGGGGGTAGCGGCCACCCACTCGAGTGCCACCTCGACGGGGTGTACCGGATCGTCGGTGGCCGCCGCTAGTCCCATCGGCACGGTCAGCGTCGCCAACTCCTCGCAGGTGGGTGCCACGTAGGCCGCCGCCTCATCCATGGCATCGGGGAGGTTGGGCCACTGGCCGACCCACGACCTGGTGAGTTCTTCGGCCAGCCATGGCGGGCTCGACGTCCGCATCTGTGCAATCGCCGAAGCCAGGCCGTCGCGACGGAGTGCGTCCGCCGAGTACCTGGCGGTCAACGCGGCCGCCGCCGACTCGGGTTCGCCCGTCCAGGCGGGCAGGGCGGCCAGCACGGCCACGGCACTGCCGCGGTGAGCCAGAGCCCACGACGTGGCGACCGCGGCGCCGATGGACACCCCGCCGACCGCGATCGGACCAAGCCTTGCGGCGTTGTCCAGCTCGTCGAGATAGCCGGCGATGAGGCGGGAGGGTCGTGGTGCGCAGGCCACCACGACCGCGCCGACATCGTGCAGGGCCGCCGAGAAGGCGCGATAGACGTAGTCGTCGTCTGATCCCGTGCCAGGAAGCAGGACCACGGTGACGCCGCGCAGATTGACAGCCATTCGTCGATCGTGCCGTGTGCGTCAAATCACGTTCTCGCGGACCGAGTGAAACCCCTCACGGAAGGGTAAACATCCCTTGCGCGTGCTACGTGGCAAATCGCCATCAACAGGTCTACGGTGGCGTTGGTTACAGGTGAGTCCACGGTGGATTCACCTCAGGTGTAGGAGAAGCCATGGCTACGGCCGAAGGTTATCTGCGGCGGCTGACCCGTCGGCTCACGGAGGACCCGGAGCAGCAGGACGTCGACGAACTCAACGACGAAGCTGCCAATACCGGGGCGCAGAAGGCGATTGACTGTCGACGCGGACAAGAGGTCACGATGATCGGCACCCTGCGGTGTGTCGAGACCAACGCCAAGGGCTGCGCGGGCGGTGTGCGCGCCGAGCTGTTCGACGGTACCGACGCGGTGATGCTCGTGTGGCTCGGCCAACGGCGCATCGCGGGTATCGAGTCTGGACGCACCCTGCGGGTGCACGGTCGGCTGGGCAAGCTGGAGAACGGCACCAAGGCGATCTACAACCCCCACTACGAAATTCAGAAGTGACCCAACCCGACAACGGGGTTGCGGACGAGGTCGCGGCGGCCGATGTGCCCGCCAAGAAGCTGGGCGGACAGGCCATCCTCGAGCAGATGGGTGGCGTCAGCGGCCTGATTTACTCGTCGCTGCCGGTCCTGGTCTTCGTCCCCGTCTCCACGTATTTCGGCCTGGTGCCCGCGATCAGCGCGGCCCTCGCGGTCGCGGTCGTGATCCTGGCGTGGCGCTTGATCCGCCGAGAGACGTTGCAGCCCGCGGTATCCGGATTCATCGGGGTCGGCGTCAGTGCCCTCATCGCCTACGTCGTCGGTGAGTCCAAGGGCTACTTCCTGCTCGGCATCTGGTCGTCCCTGCTGTACGCCGCCGTCTTCGCGGTCTCCGTGCTCATCCGCAGGCCGATCGTCGGCTACGTGTGGACGTGGGTCCACGGAGGGGACCGTGGCTGGCGAGGCGTCCGTCGGGCGGTCTACGCCTTCGACATCGCCACGTTCACCTGGGTTCTGGTGTTCGGCGCGCGATTCGTCGTGCAGAACCGTCTCTATGACGACGACCAGACGGGAATGCTCGGTGTCGCGCGGATTGCGATGGGGTGGCCGTTGACGGCGGTTGCCGCGTTGGTGACCTACCTTGCCATCCGCACCGCCCAGCGCGCGCTGCACGCGGCGGACGAAGAGGCGAAGGCCTCGGAGGCACGCGCCGACTGACGTCGACGAAGCGTTTGGGCGGGACCGACCGGACCCTGATCGCGGTCGCGGTGCTGGCCTCATTCGTGGCGTTCCTCGACGGCTCGGTGGTGAACCTGGCGCTGCCCGCGATCGCCGCGGAATTCGGTGGGGGACTGGCACTTCAGCAATGGGTCGTCGACGGCTACCTGCTGGCGCTCGGTGCGCTGATCCTCGTCGCGGGGGCGGTCTCCGACCAGTTCGGCAGGCTCGTGGTGCTGCGGATGGGCCTGGTGGCCTTCACCGTCGCGTCGCTGCTGTGCGCGGTCGCACCCACCGGATGGATTCTCGTCGCGGGACGGTGTCTGCAGGGCATCGGGGCGGCCTTCCTGGTGCCGAGCTCGCTGGCGATGATCAACGCCCGGTTCACGGGTGCGCGCCAAGCCGGTGCGATCGGGACGTGGACCGCGTGGACGGGCACTGCGTTCGTCGTGGGACCGCCCCTGGGTGGGCTATTGGTGGATGCGCTGAGCTGGCGGTGGGTCTTCGGCATCAACGCGGTGCCGCTGGCGGCGACGCTCTATCTGACGACGAGGCTCGGCGCGGAGGGCAGGAGCGAAGCGACCCGGGATGTTGGCGCGGAGAACTCCGGTGGCGCCCGACGGTCGGCCCGCATCGACGTCGTCGGCGCGGTGCTCTGCGCCGCAGGCCTGACTGCCGCGGTGTACGCGCTCATCGAGCTGCAACGGCTCGGCCCGACACACCCCGCGGTGATCACCGGGTTCGTCCTCGGGGTGGTGTGCCTGGCCGCCTTCCCATGGTGGGAGCGGCGGACGCCGAACCCGATCATGCCGCTGCAACTCTTCGCGGCACGCAACTTCGCCGTCGGCAATCTCGCGACGGTCTTCCTCTACGCGGCCGTGTCCCTCGGCACGCTCATCGTGGCGCTGTTCCTCCAGGAGACCGTCGGCTTGTCGGCGTCACAGGCGGGTTTGGCGACGCTGCCCCTCCCGGTGCTGTCGTTCTTCCTCGCGCGGCCCTTCGGCACGCTCGCCGGCAGACACGGGCCCCGCATGTACATGGCCGTCGGTCCGATCATCGCGGCGGGCGGTTTCCTGCTGCTGACCATGGCGCGTACGCCGTTCGACTTCTGGACCCAGATGTTGCCCGGTCTGGTCGTGTTCGGGGTGGGTCTGTCCATCACCGTGTCTCCGCTGACGGCGGCGGTACTCGCCGCGGTGGACCCGGCGCAGAGCGGCATCGGTTCCGCGGTGAACAACGCCGTCTCGCGCGTCGCCGGCTTGATCGCGGTGGCGTTCGCCGGGGTAATCGTTGGCACCGCAATCGATTTCGCGGGTTTCCGGTCGGGAGCCGTGGTCGTTGCCGTGCTGTTCGCAGCGGCGGGGGTGGTCTCGGCCATCGGGATCAGCAACCGCCAGTGCGACTTCGGCCGCATCTCGCTGGAGGCGTCGGCCCAGAGTCACGATCGCGCCACCCCGCCGCCCGCGCTGGCCGCCTCGGACTGATCCGGTCAGTGAGGACGTAGCAGTTGCTCGCGCAGTTCCTCTTCCACTTCGTCGATGGCGACGAACAGGAGTTCGTCGCCGCCCTCCAGCGGCTCGTCGTCCTCTGGCACGATCACGCGGGCACCGCGGAGGATCGTGACCAGGGCGGCATCGCGCGGCAGTTCCAGCCGCTTGACGGCCTTGCCGCCCCACGGTGTGTCGTCGGGCAGCGTGATCTCGACGAGGTTGGCCTGGCCCTTGCGAAAGCTCATCAGGCGCACCAGGTCACCGACGGAGACCGCCTCCTCGACCAGCGAGGCCAGCATCCGGGGCGTGGACACGGCGACGTCGACCCCCCAGGCCTCGTCGAACAGCCACTCGTTGCGTGGGTCGTTGACCCTGGCCACCACGCGCCCCACCGCGAACTCGGTCTTGGCCAGCAGGCTGAGCACGACGTTGGCCTTGTCGTCGCCCGTGGCAGCGATCACGACGTCGAAGTCCTCGAGCCCGACCGCTTCCAACAGGGTCAGCTCGCACGCGTCCCCGAGACGCCACTGGGCAGCGGGGACGGCATCTGTGTCCACGTGTTCGGGATTGCGCTCCAGCAGGGTGACGTCGTGGTTCTCGACGAGCTCCCTGGCGATGGAGCGGCCGACGGCCCCGGCTCCAGCGATCGCGACCTTCACGGTGTCTTTCCTATTCCGTCACTGATCATCGGCGTCTTCGCCCGGTGCCAGCGCGGAGATCGCCATCGCTTCGGCGATGTGGCCGGACACTGCGGCCATGTAGACCTGATCGCTGGCCTGGATGACGGTCTTGGGCTCCGGCAGCAGACCGGTGCCGAACCGAATCATGAACGCGACCCGGCCACCGGTCGCCGCCTCGAGCGCGGTGACGCGCCGGCCCACCCAGCCTTCGTGCAGCGGCAGCTCGGCCACGCCGACGTTGCCCGAGGGGTCACGCCACTTGGTGGTTTCCGTCTCCCTGGTCAGCACGTTGAGCAGTCTGTCCGTGGTCCACGGCACCGTCGCGACGGTCGGGATGCCGAGGCGTTCGTACACAGCGGCGCGTTTGGCGTCGTAGATGCGGGCCACGACGCGCTCGACGCCGAACGTCTCACGTGCGACTCGCGCGGAGATGATGTTGGAGTTGTCACCCGATGACACCGCGGCGAACGCGCCCGCGCCTTCGATGCCGGAGCGCAGCAGCACGTCACGGTCGAATCCCATGCCGAGGACCCTCTCACCGGGGAACTCGGGGGACAGGCGGTGAAAGGCGGTGCCGTCACGGTCTATTACGGCCACCTCATGGCCAATTCTGGCCAGGCCGTCGGCCAGCGACGCCCCGACCCGGCCGCATCCCATAACGACTACACGCACGCGTCGATCCTCCCAGTGGTTCGGCAGAAACGGATTGTGGCGAACCCGCGCACTCCGAACGCTACAGCCATTCCTCCGTGGGCCTACTCTTGGCTCTCGTGTCCAAGCTTTCGACCGCTGCGCGTCGGCTGGTACTGGGAAGACCGTTCCGCAGCGATGCGATGGGCCATACCTTGCTGCCCAAGCGGATCGCACTTCCGGTGTTCGCCTCCGACGCACTGTCCTCGGTCGCCTACGCGCCCGAGGAGATCTTCCTGGTGCTCTCGGTCGCCGGACTCAGCGCCTACACGATGGCGCCGTGGATCGGCCTTGCCGTGGCCGCGGTGATGCTCATCGTGATCGCGAGCTACCGGCAGAACGTGCATGCGTATCCGTCGGGGGGCGGCGACTACGAGGTGGTCACCACGAACCTCGGCCCGACGGCGGGTCTCACCGTGGCGAGTGCGCTGCTTGTCGACTACGTGCTGACGGTTGCGGTGTCGATGGCATCGGCGATGTCCAACATCGGGTCGGCGGTGCCGTTCATCGCGCAGCACAAGGTGCTGTTCGCCGTCGCCGCGATCCTGCTACTGGCGTCGTTGAACCTGCGGGGCATCCGGGAATCTGGCACCGCCTTCGCGATTCCCACCTATGCCTTCATGGTCGGCATGTACGTGATGATCGGCTGGGGGCTGTTCCGGATCTTCTTCCTCGGTGATCACATACAGGCCGAGACAGCCGGATTCACCGTCAAGTCCGAGCACGGCGACGTCCTCGGCTTCGCGATGATCTTCCTGGTGGCCCGGGCGTTCTCATCGGGTTGCGCCGCACTGACCGGGGTCGAGGCCATTAGCAACGGCGTGCCCGCGTTCCGGAAGCCCAAGTCGCGCAACGCGGCGTCGACACTGCTGCTACTGGGCGCCATCGCGGTCTCGCTGTTCATGGGGATCATCGTGTTGGCCAAGGAAACCGGCGCCAAGGTGGTCGAGAGCCCCGCGCAACTCGTCGGCGCCCCGGAGGGTTATCACCCGAAGACGTTGATCACGCAGTTGGCGAACGCGGTGTTCAGCGGATTCCCGATCGGGCTGTATGCGATCGCGGGCGTGACCGCGTTGATCCTGGTGTTGGCCGCCAACACGGCGTTCAACGGGTTCCCGGTGCTGGGATCCATTCTGGCCCAGGATCGATACCTTCCCCGGCAGTTGCACACCCGCGGTGACAGGTTGGCCTTTTCGAACGGCATCCTGTTCCTGGCGTTCGCCGCGATGGCGTTCGTCGTGGCGTTCCGGGCCGAAGTGACGGCCCTGATCCAGCTGTACATCGTCGGCGTGTTCGTCAGCTTCACGCTCAGCCAGATCGGCATGGTGCGGCATTGGACCCGTCTGCTGCGGACCGAGACCGACTCCACGGAGCGCCGCAGGATGCAGCGGTCCCGGGTCATCAACGCCATTGGCCTGCTGTGCACCGGCTCCGTGCTGATCGTGGTCGTGGTGACGAAGTTCCGCGCGGGCGCCTGGATCGCGATCCTCGCGATGGGGATTCTCTTCTTCATCATGAAGCTGATCCACAAGCACTACGCCACCGTCACCCGCGAGCTCGAGGCCCGTGCCGCCGAGGAGGGCGACGTCGTTCTGCCCAGCCGCAACCACGCCATCGTGTTGGTGTCGAACCTGCATCTTCCGACCAAGCGCGCGCTCGCGTATGCGAGGGCAACCCGGCCGGACGTGCTCGAGGCGATCACGGTCAACGTGGACGACGAGGAGGCGCACCGTCTCGTGGGTAAGTGGGAGGACAGCGAAGTTAGCGTTCCGCTGAAGGTCATCGCGTCTCCTTACCGCGAAATCACCCGTCCCGTCCTCGATTACGTCAAGCGGATCACCAAGGAGTCGCCGCGCACGGTGGTCACGGTGTTCATCCCCGAATACGTCGTCGGCCACTGGTGGGAGCAGGTGCTGCACAACCAGAGCGCGCTGCGACTCAAGGGACGGTTGCTCTTCGAGCCGAACGTCATGGTGACCTCCGTTCCGTGGCAGCTGAGTTCGTCGGAACGGTTGAAGAGCATCGAGTCGCAGTCCGCACCCGGTGACGCACGACGCGGGTTCCTCGATTGATGGCCAGAGAGCAGGACCTCGGAACCGAACTCGTGCTGACCGTCGGTGCGCCGGCGAACGGCGGGAGTTGTGTGGCTCGGCACGACGGCCGCGTCGTGTTCGTCCGCTACGCACTGCCGGGTGAGGTGGTCCGCGCGCGGGTGACCGAACAGCGGGGAAGCCATTGGCACGCCGAGGTCCTCGAGGTCCTCGAACCGTCGGCCGACCGCATCGACTCGCTGTGCCCGATCGCGGGAGTCGACGGATCGGGGTGCTGCGACCTGGCCTTCGCCGCCCCGCAGGCTGCGCGTCGGCTCAAGGGCGACGTGGTGGCCAATCAGCTCGAGCGGCTCGGCGGGCACGAGTGGGCGGGCGAGGCCGAGGAGGTCGGGTCGGCCGGCCCGACGAGCTGGCGCACCCGGGTGCGTCTTGACGTCGGCGGCCAAGGACCCCAGTCCGGCCGTGCCGGCTTCCACCGGTATCACAGCAGCGATCTGGTCACCGATCTCGCGTGTGCGCAGGTGCCCGCCGGCATGTTGGCGGGTCTCGATGGTTCGAAATGGCCGCCGGGGGCGCAGCTTCACGTCGCATTGGACGACCAGGGGACACGGCACGTCGTCCGGACGGGGCCCCGCTCGGATCGCAAGGCGTCGACCCAGGCGGTCGAGGGGAGTTACGAGGCGACGCAACGAGTGGGCGACCGGACGTGGACCGTGCCGGTCACGGCGTTCTGGCAGGCGCACCGCGACGCCGCACGCGAGTACAGCGCTCTGGTGCGGGAGTGGGCGCAGCTGAGCTCCGGCATGACGGCCTGGGACTTATACGGCGGCGCAGGGGTTTTCGCGGCGGTGCTGGCCGAATCGGTTGGGGAGACGGGGCACGTGTTGACCGTCGACACATCGCGTGGTTCGTCGCGGGCGGCGAGGGCGGCGCTCGCCGACCTCGGCTGGGTGAACGTGCTGACCGAATCCGTGCGCCGTGCGCTTACCGCACAGCCGCACCGCGCCGACGTCGCCGTGCTCGATCCGCCACGGACCGGCGCTGGGCGCGAGGTGATCGACTTGCTGGCGGCGGCCGAGGTTCCGCGTATCGTTCACATCGGTTGCGAGGCGGCGTCTTTCGCGCGCGACGTTGGTCTCTACCGCGGTCACGGCTATGCGGTGGAGGAACTCAGGGTGTTCGACTCCTTCCCGCTGACGCATCACGTCGAGTGCGTCGCGGTCCTCTCACGAGCGTGAAGCGCGTTCTGGTGACGGGCATGTCGGGCACCGGCAAGTCCACGTTGCTGGCCGAGCTCGCCGCTCGCGGGTACTGGTCGGTTGACACCGACTACGGCGACTACCTCGAGACGGTCGCGGGCGAGGAACTCTGGATCGAGGACCGGATCCACGCGCTGCTGACGACCGAGGACCCCCGAGGGATTCTGTTCGTCCAGGGCACCGTCTCCAACCAGGTCCACTTCTACCCCCGCTTCGATCACGTCGTGCTTCTCAGTGCTCCCGCGGAAGTGTTGGTCGAGCGGCTACGGACGCGTACCAACAATCCCTACGGCCGCGATCCGGCCGAGATCGCCGACACCCTTGGCTATCTCGCCGGGGTCGAACCGCTCCTTCGGGCCTCGGCGACGCTGGAGGTCGTCACGACCGTCCCGGTCGACGTCGTGGCCGATGTGGTGCTGGCTCACGTCAGCTAGCCGAAGTGACGCTGCAGCCGCCGGTGCCGGTGGCCGAACAGGGCCCGGATCCCCACCGCAAGAACGGGTGTCGCCAACCGGAGCAGCAGGCGCGGCTGGAACGTAACGCGGTCGTGGACCAGCGACCTCGCATCCCCATCCGGGATCACGGTGCGCTCGTGCCGCCACAGGCTCATGCTCAGCATCGTCGACTCCTCGTGGAATCGCCGCCCGGGCTCCAGTTCGGCGATGGTGAGGCGGTCGTAGTCGAACGGCAGCACGCCGAACAACCGTAGCCACGCCCGGCCGACGGGAGTTCCGATCGGCACGTTGTCGACGGTCAGCGACTCTGCGCCACGCGGCATGGACATGGTCATCCATGGCCGCAGTTCGTCGTTGATCCCCTCGGGGGTGACGATGCGCTCCCAGACTCGGTCGGCCGATGCTGCCACGGTGCTGCGGCGTTCGATGACCGTCGGTCCCATGCGAATCAAGGTATTCGACGGCAGCGCGGATTTGGGGCCTCCGTCACGCGAACACGAAGTACCGCAACCACAGATAGGGCGCGGAGACGCCGATGGTCAGCGCGGTGACGATCGCACCCTTGCGGGTGAACTCCCAGAAGCTGATCGGATGCCCTTCGCGTGCAGCGATGCCGATCATCACCACGTTGGCGCTCGCACCGACCGCGGTGAGGTTGCCGCCGAAGTCTGCGCCGATCGTCAGCGCCCACCACAGGGCGTGTGCTTGGGCCTGATCGCCGATGCCTGCGGCGAGGTCGGCCACCACCGGGCTCATGGTGGCGACGTAGGGAATGTTGTCGATGACCCCCGACAGCAGGGCCGATACGAACAGGATGAGCATCGTCGCGGCCAACGCATTCCCGCCGGTGACCTCGCCGGCGAGACGAGCGAGCGTGCCGATGGCGCCGGTCTTCACCAGGGCGCCGACCAGGATGAACAACCCGACGAAGAACAGCAGTGTTTCCCACTCCACGCTGCCCAGGTAGTCCTCGCGATCGACCCGGGAGATGACGATCAGGACGCCCGCCCCCAACAGGGCGACCACCGAGGGTGCGATGTGAATGATCGAGTGGCCGATGAACGCGGCGAACACGAGCACCAGGACCGCGCCGGACTTCGCCAGTAGCCGGGGATCGCGGATCGCCTCGCGCTCGTTCAGTGACATCACGTCGGCCACCCGTGCCGGGTCGACGGCGAACGAGCCGCGGAACAGCACCGGCAGGATCAACATCAGAACGACGAGGGCGATGATGGCGATCGGTGCCATGTGCATGAGAAAGTCGTTGAACGACAGGCCCGCTCGGCTCGCGATGATGATGTTCGGCGGGTCGCCGACGAGGGTGGCCGCACCGCCGATGTTGGAGGCGAACACCTCGGCAATGAGAAACGGCGTCGGCTTGATGCCGAGCCGATCGCACACCAGCAGCGTCACCGGCGCAATGAGCAATACGGTCGTGACGTTGTCGAGCAACGCCGAGGCCGTGGCGGTGATGACGACCAGGAGCATCATCACCCGAAGGGCGGACCCGCCTGCCCGTTTGGCCGCCCAGATCGCCGTGTACTCGAACACGCCGGTCTGTCGCAGCACTCCGACGATGATCATCATTCCGAAGAGCAGGAAGATGACGTCCCAGTCGATTCCCGAGTCGTGCGAGTAGAACACGTCCTCGGAGCCGACGATGCCGAGCGCCACCACGATCGCCGCACCGCCGAGGGCGGCCTTGACCTTCGAGATCTTCTCCGTGGCGATCAGCACGTAGGAGATCGCGAACACGGCGACCGCCACCGCGGTCATCGGTCACACCTCCGTGCGGCGGCGATCAGCGTGCGGTCAGGGCCACCTCGAGCAGACGGGATGCGGTGATTACTCCGACGAGGCGACCCTTCTCCACGACCGCGACGAGTGGCGCACGTTCGTGGGCCATCACGGCCGCCACCTCGACGATGGTGTCGTCGGGCTTCACCGTCGGCATGTCGGGGAGCGGCTTCGGCAGAATGGCGGCAACGGTCTTGTCGCCGATCGCATCCGCGATGTGGTCGGCCATGGTCTCGCTCAGCACGCCGGCCAGCGACGGGTCGTCCTGGACGTAGCTGGGCACCAACATTCGAACCACCTGCGAGGCGGGCAGGATCGTCACCGGCTTGCCGTCCGAATCGGTGACCACCAACCCGGGTAGTCGTCGTCCGGCCATCAACCGGCCCGCGGCCAGCGCGTTCGACGTGGAGGCGACGACCGGAAAGTCTTCGGCGATCTGATCCGCACGCATGGATGAAGCCTATGACGAATGATCCTGGCGCCACTTCGAACTCCCGTCGACGTTCAAGTCGCTGCCTTGGCGCGACTGCCGACCAGACTTCCCGGCGCTCCACCCGTAAAGATGCCGTAAAGGGCTAGCCGGGGCAAGACGGCGACTGTCGACCTCTGCATTCGCCGAGTCGTGATCACTAGGCTGCTCGTGATGGCACGACGAATGCTCACCCTGGGCTCCTGGGCGGAGGCCAAGCGCTTCTCGGAGATCCTCCGCAGGGAGACCGTCGGCGGGGTGTTGCTGCTGTTCGCCGCAGCAGCGGCCCTCGTCTGGGCCAACTCGCCGTGGTCGGCGACGTACAAGTCCCTTTCGGAGTTCTCGATCGGCCCCGAGGCGCTGCACCTGAATCTGACCCTAGGAGCATGGGCGGCCGACGGCCTGCTGGCGATCTTCTTCTTCGTCGTCGGCGTGGAACTCAAGCGAGAATTCGTCGCAGGAGATCTGCGCGACCCCGCCAGGGCCGCCTTGCCGATCGCCGCGGCGGTCGGTGGGATGGTCTTCCCAGCGGCGATCTTCATCACCATCAACCTGGTGACCGGTCACCCCGAAAACCTCGATGGCTGGGCGGTCCCGATCGCCACGGACATCGCGTTCGCCCTCGCGGTGCTCGCGGTGCTGTCGTCCCACCTGCCGACGGCCCTGCGGACGTTTCTGCTGACGCTTGCCGTCGTCGACGACCTGCTGGCGATCATCGTCATCGCGGTGTTCTTCACCGATCACCTGTCGCTGGGGCCGCTGGCACTCGCGCTGGTGCCGGCAGGGCTCTTCACGCTCGCCGTGCAGCGTGGGTTTCGGCCCTGGTGGGTGCTGGTGCCGCTGGCGGTCGCGACGTGGGCGCTGGTGCACGCCAGCGGTATTCACGCGACAGTGGCCGGGGTGCTGTTGGGTTTCGCGGTGCCGGCATTGGGTCGCCATGCGTCGGCGGAATCCTTCGAACACCGCTTGCGACCGCTGTCCGCCGGGTTTGCCGTTCCCGTCTTCGCCTTCTTCGCCGCTGGAGTGACGGTCGGCGGCTGGAGCGGGCTCGGAGCGGCTCTCGGCCATCCGGTCACCGTCGGTGTCATCGCTGGACTCGTCATCGGCAAGCCGCTCGGCGTGTGGCTGACGGCCTTCCTGCTCGCCAGGTTCACCCACGCGTCGCTCGACGACGACCTCGCCTGGCGTGACGTGCTCGGCGTCGCGCTACTGGCCGGGATCGGTTTCACGGTGTCGTTGCTCATCGGTGAACTCGCCTTCGGTCACGGCACCGCGACGGGCGCCGACGTCAAGATCGGCGTGCTCACCGGTTCGGTCGTGGCAGGCGTCCTGGCTGCCGTGGTCCTGGTCAGCCGCAACGCCGCTTATCGTCGCATCGAGGACCGTGAAACCGCCGACGCCGACAACGACGGCGTGCCCGACGCCTACGAGCCTTGACAGGCCATGAGGGGCACGGGTGCGTAAACTGGCCGAATGCTTTCTCAGATCCGCGGTCCCGCTGATCTGCAGCACCTGTCGCAGTCCCAGATCGACGATCTCGCGGTCGAGATACGCGACTTCCTCATCCACAAGGTTGCTGCTACCGGCGGACATCTCGGCCCCAACCTGGGCGTCGTCGAGCTGACACTCGCGCTGCACCGGGTGTTCGACTCGCCGCACGACCCGATCATCTTCGACACCGGCCATCAGGCCTACGTCCACAAGATGCTGACCGGCCGGTGCGAAGACTTCGACAACCTGCGCAAGAAGGGTGGGCTGTCGGGCTACCCGTCGCGCAGCGAAAGCGAGCACGACTGGGTCGAGTCCAGCCATGCCAGCGCCGCACTGTCCTACGCCGACGGGCTGGCCAAGGCCTTCGAGCTGAACGGCCACCGCAACCGCCACGTGGTCGCGGTCGTCGGGGACGGCGCGCTGACCGGCGGAATGTGCTGGGAAGCGCTCAACAACATCGCGACCTCTCGCAGGCCCGTGATCATCGTCGTCAACGACAACGGCCGCAGCTATGCACCCACGATCGGCGGTTTCGCCGACCACCTCGCGGGGCTGCGGCTGCAGCCCGGTTACGAGCGTCTCCTCGACGAGGGCCGCAAGGCCGTCCGCGGGGTGCCGCTCATCGGCGAGCTCTGCTACCAGTGCATGCACAGCGTCAAGGTCGGCATCAAGGACGCGTTGTCGCCGCAGGTCATGTTCACCGATCTCGGAGTGAAGTACGTCGGTCCCATCGACGGTCACGACGAACACGCGGTCGAGGCAGCGCTGCGTCACGCTCGCGGGTTCAACGCTCCGGTCATCGTGCACGTGGCCACCCGCAAGGGCATGGGCTACGGGCCTGCCGAGTCCGATGAGGCCGAGCAGATGCACTCCACCGGGATCATCGACCCGCAGACGGGGCTTGCGACCTCGGTGGCTGCACCGGGCTGGACGTCGGTGTTCTCCGACGAACTGATCAGGCGGGCCGCCAAGCGTCGCGACGTCGTCGCCATCACGGCTGCGATGCCCGGCCCCACCGGGCTCAGCGCGTTCCGGCAGCGTTTTCCGGACCGCTTCTTCGACGTCGGCATCGCCGAGCAGCACGCCATGACGTCGGCCGCGGGGTTGGCGATGGGCGGCATGCATCCCGTGGTGGCGATCTACTCGACGTTCCTCAACCGCGCGTTCGACCAGATGATGATGGACGTCGCGCTGCACGGCCTGCCCGTGACCATGGTGCTGGACCGCGCCGGCGTGACCGGCAATGACGGCGCGAGCCACAACGGTGTGTGGGACATGTCGATCCTCGGCATCGTGCCGGGGATGCGCGTCGCCGCCCCCCGTGACGCGGGGCGGTTGCGCGAGGAACTCGGCGAGGCGCTCGACGTCAAGGACGGCCCAACCGCGATCCGCTTTCCCAAGGGGGACGTGGGCGAGGACATCCCGGCCGTCGAGCGGCGGGCGGGTGTGGACGTTCTCGCGGTACCCGCGGGAGGCCTTTCGCAGGACGTGCTGCTGGTGGCGGTCGGCCCCTTCGCGTCGATGGCGCTGTCGGTGGCCGAACGCCTGCGCAACCAGGGCATCGGAGTCACGGTCGTCGATCCCCGCTGGGTGCTGCCCGTGCCAGAGGTCCTGAGGCCGCTGGCCCAGGCGCACAAGCTCGTCGTCACCCTCGAGGATCACGGCGTGCACGGAGGCATCGGGTCGTCGGTGTCGGCGTCGTTGCGTCACCACGAGATCGATGTGCCATGCCGCGACGTCGGGATGCCTCAGGAGTTCCAGGCGCACGCCTCGCGCGGCGAGGTGCTGGCCGAGAATGGTCTGACCGACCAGAACGTGGCCCGTCAGATCACCGGATGGGTGGCTGCGCTGGGCAGTTCGATAGGGGAGTCGCACGTCAGCGACCGGGTCGACTAGCGGCGCCGCCTAGGCTTCGGTCATGGATGCCGAACTGGAGCGCTGGCGCTCCGCCGGACAGTACTTCGACTACCTGGGCTTCGACATCTTCTTCCGGGTCGACGGGAAACCGTTCGGGCAGGCCCCGGTGCTGCTGCTGATCCACGGCTATCCGTTCAGCTCGTGGGACTGGTCGCTGATCTGGCCGACGCTGGTCCAGCGGTTCACCGTGATCGCCCCCGACATGATCGGCATGGGCTTCTCGGACAAGCCCGTCGCCTACGAGTACTCGGTTCTGGACCACGCCGACATGCACGAGGCTCTGCTGCACCACCTGAACGTCGACTCCTGCCACGTGCTGGCCCACGATCTCGGCGACTCGGTGGGCCAAGAGCTCCTGGCGCGGTACGAGGCGGGCGACAACGCCTACGGTTCACCGATCATCGAGTCGATCACCTGGCTCAACGGTGGCTTGTTCAACGAGGCCTACACGCCGCGTTTGGTGCAGAAGCTGTTGTCGCGAACTCCGTTGGGCGACATCACCAGTCGGTTCCAGGGCAGTCCGGTGGCACGGCGCATCCTGGCCCGCACGCTGGACCAGATGTTCGGACCCAACACGAAGCCGACGCCACTCGCGCTCGGGCGCTTCTTCGAGGTCATGGACTACAACGACGGGGCACGGGTGACCCACAAGGTAGGCAGGTTCGTCACCGACCGCTACGTGAACCGGAATCGGTGGGTGCGGGCGATGAGGGAGACCAGTGTGCCGATGCGCTTGATCGACGGTCCGATCGATCCCAATTCGGGCAGGCACATGGCCGACCGCTATCGGCAGGTGATTCCGGACGCGGACGTCGTCATGCTCGCCGACGACATCGCGCACTGGCCGCGGATCGAGGCCCCCGACGCGGTCCTGGAACACTTCCTGGCGCACGTGGACGGGGTCTTGCGGGCGTCGAGATAGCACTAGTGGCGGCACCTTCTCGCGCTATCCCGCCGCCAGCG
>NZ_JBOGDD010000608.1:0-1712 GCF_050701675.1 Mycobacterium sp.
CGGCCGCCCACATGGCGTCGACCGAGCGCCCAACGCCGAGGACGAACCGCCCACCCGAGAGTCCCTGCGCGGTCATCGCCAGGGATGCCAGGAGCGCGGGATGGCGTGACTGCAAATGTGTGATGCCCGAGGCAATCTGGACGGTCGAGGTGACCTGACTGGCCGCCCCGGCGATCACCCCGAGGTCCTTGGTCCCCCACCGCTCGCTGAGCCACACCGTCTGGAGTCCGAGGCGCTGCGCCGCCCGCGCCTGACCGACCACGGCGCCGGGATCGGTGACGCGCCCGGGCAACACGTAGGCGCCGAGCGCGATGCGGCCGAATCGATCGGATGTCATTCCGCTATTCTGACAGTAGTGTTCAGTTTTCGAAAGGATGCTGATGGCATATCAGTCGGGGCGCGGTGACGTCGGCGACCGGGTGAGCGACGTCATGCGCAGTTGGCTGCCTGACCGACTGGCACCCGCAGGCGCGACCGACCTCGGCATCTCCGAGTTCACCGCCCCACAGGCGGGCTACTCCGGCCGGACGGCGTTCTTCACTGCCACCTGGACAGATCCCGCCGGCGCTCGTCATGCCGAGGATCTGGTGTTGCGCGCCCAGGCCGACGATCATCAGCTGTTCACCGTACCCGATGCTCCGCGACAGGCCGAGGTGATGCAGCGACTCGGCGCCAATGGCATCCCGGTGCCGGACGTCCTCGGCATCGAACGCGACGGGTCGGCTCTCGGGTCACCCTTCTATCTGATGCGAAGGGTCTTGGGCCGGACTCCGTCGGACGTACCGAGCTGGCACAAACGGGGCTGGACCGTCGAACTCTCGCCAGCGGATCGCGCGCTGCTGTGCAACAACGGTTTACGTGCACTCGTCGATCTCCATCACATCGATGACCCCCTGACTCTTGGCTTCCTCCGCGGCGAGGCGGACTCCACTCGCACGGCGCTGCAGCGTTATCTAGACAAGCTCGCAGACTGGTACGAGTGGTGCCGTGCCGACCAGGACGTCGGCGCCGACACGCTGGCGGAGGCGTTGACGGTGATCCTCGATTCGGCTCCCGACACCGACGCCGAGACGGTCGTGTGGGGTGACGCGCGGGTCGGGAACATGAGCTTCGGCGACGATCTGTCGGTCGTCGCGCTGTTCGACTGGGAGACGGCGGGGACGGGGCCGCCCGACATCGACCTCGGCTGGTGGCTGATGTTCGAGCGCTTCCTGTGCGAATCGCTGGGATTCACCCGCCTGCCCGGCGTTCCCGACGACGAGGAGATCGTGCGCCGCTACCAGGAGTTCGGCGGCACGCTCACCGGCAACATCGTGTATTACCAACTGGTGGCTGCCTTCGTGCTGTCACTGATCAACAACCGACTCGCGCGACTCCTAATTCGTGACGGACTGGATACCGTTACGGCTCAGAGCTATCCGCAGGCGGCGGTCACATTGGTCGAGCGGTACCTCGATCAAGTGTAATTCTGCCGAACTAGAACTGCGCCATGCCTTGGTCGACCGACAGCCGCGTGGCCGTGACGAAGCGCGACTCGTCCGAGGCCAACCAACACACAGCGGCCGCGACGTCCTCTGGCTCGCATGCCCACTGCGGGAGGAACGGTGTGCCCATGTTGTTGAGCGTGGGGTTGGTCTCGATCGCGGCGAACAATGCGGCGATCATGTCCCCGCCGCCCATCGGCGTGTTGACCGGCCCGGGATGCACACTGT
>NZ_JBOGDD010000609.1:0-4883 GCF_050701675.1 Mycobacterium sp.
CCCTTGCGGTGGTGTCTGCTACCCGCACCGTGTCGACGACCCGGCCGGAGCGGATCACGGTGCACCGGTCGGCGACCGCGGCGATCTCGGCCAACTTGTGTGTGATCAACACGATGGCCATGCCGGACCGGGCCAGGTCGCGCAGCACGACGGCCAGGCCTTCCCATTCCGTCGCCGACAGTACGGCGCTGGGTTCGTCGAGCAGGAGCACGTGGGCAGTGGAGAACAAACACTTCAAGATCTCGATGCGCTGACGTTCACCGACCGGAAGCGTGCCCACCGGTTCGTCGGTTCGCACCGGCAGTCCGTAGCGTTCGCTCAGTTCGGCCAGTCGGGTGCGGATGGCCGTCTTGTCGATCCGCCACGGTTGCGCAGAACCGCGCGACAAGGCGAGGTTCTCGGTGGCCGTCATATCGTCGACGAGCATGAAATGCTGGTGTACGACCCCGATTCCACGCTTGCGTGCGGCGTCGGGGTCACCGAACGGCAGTGGTTCGCCGTTGACCGAGACCTCCCCCGAGTCCGGTCGGGTCAGCCCCGACAGAATCCGCACCAGCGTCGACTTTCCCGCCCCGTTCTCACCGAGCAGGGCAAGGATCTCGCCGGGACGGACATCGAGATCGACGGCGTCGTTGGCGATGACGCCGCCGTAGCGCTTGGTGACGCCGCGCAGTCGCAGGGCATGGTCAGCCGCCACGTCATCCCCCTTCGGGCATGCTGATCGCTCCGGAGTTGATCTTGTCGGTGGTTTGGGTGACCAGATCCTGATACTGGCTGAACGACGGGCACAGTTTCAGCGTCTGGACGTTGGGATCCTCCACCGCGTAGAACCGCGGCTTGGCCGGCAACGTCTTCGCCGTGTAGTCCTCGAGAATGTGGGTCACCATCATCTGGGTGTTCTGGTAGGCGTATCCGATCAGGTTGGGCGATTCCGTGCATCGGTCGGTGGTGGGATTGAACACCGGGATCTTCTTGCCGGATTCGGCGACCGCGTCGAGCACTCCGGGTAGGCCGGCATCCTGGAAGGCGTAGATGACGTCGGCCCCGTTGGCGATCTGAGCCGCCGTCGCCTCCTTGGCCTTCGTCGCGTCACTGAGGGAGCCAACCGTCGTCGACGCCACGCCGATCGTCGGGTCGACCGACTTCGCGCCAGCGGCGAAGTCGATCGAGGACTGCGAGTTCGGCGGTATGTCCGTACCGCCGATGTAGCCGATCTTGCGTGACGTACTTGCCCTTGCGGCGACGGCCCCGGCCACGTAGGCGGGCACACCCTGCTTGGTGGCGTAGGTGTGCAGGTTGGGGATGCCCTCCTGGACGACGCCGGACATGACGAAGGTGACGTCGGGGAACTGCGGGGCGACGGTATTGCCCGCCGAGACAAGTGAGCTGCCACCAGCGATGATGAGGTTGTTGTCAGCGGCGAGGTTGGTGAGAGCGTCCACCGCGGCCTGCGGCGAATCCACGTTGTCGACGACGGAGACCTTCATCCCCTGCTTGTCCGCAACCGCCTGCACGCCATCCAGATAGGACTGGTAGAACGCCTTGTCATTGCGCGGGCCTGCCAGCACGACGCCGACCTTGCCACCCTCGGTCGAGGAGGGACCCGAAGCCGTACTGCCACTTTCGCTAGAGCAGGCCGCTGCGACCAGCATGGACGCGGCCCAAGCCCCGGCCAGCGCCCGGCCCCACCGTCGACCCCGCGGCGCGCGGGCGTCGATGGGGCCGCGGTGAGAGCTGAAAGATGTCATGAACACTCCTCGAATCCGGATCCCAGATGCATGGCGGCTAGATTTGAGATCTTGAGATCACATCTGCGATGAAGAGCATCATTCATCACGCACACATCGTGGTCAAGGGATGTGAGCTGCAGTAACACCGACGCAACATAGCTACCTTCATGTTGCCAAGAGCTTCGAAACCGCCTTCGCTTGACAGAAGTGCGGTTCGACAGGCTAGTTTGAGATCTCATTTGCAAATGTGCAGGAGCGTGTGACAGTGCAATCAGCCGCGGTGGCCAGGGCAATCGACAGCATCGACGAACAGCGCGTGGTGTCGTTGGTCCAGGAGGTGTGCCGCATACCGAGCGTCCTCGGCGACGAGCGGGCCCTTGCCAAGTATCTGGTCGACGTCATGCACGAGTCGGATTTCACCGACGTGCACCTGCAGGAGGTGCTTCCCGACCGGCCCAATGCCATCGGCGAACTGGACTTCGGGCCAGGACCGCGGGTGGTGTTCACCGGCCACCTGGACACCAAGCCGGAGTCGATCGGCTGGACCGCGACCGAGCCGTACAGCGGCGAGCTGATCGACGGACACGTCTACGGCCACGGGATCATGGACATGAAGGCGGCGTTGGTCTGCCAGCTCGTCGCCGCCGAGGCGGTGCGCGCCTCGGGCCTCGAGTTGTCCGGCCGGCTGGCGTTCGCAGGCGTCAGCGACCACATGGGAGATCAGCTGGGTTCGATCAGGTACTTCGACGACTACAGCGCCGATCTGTGCGTCCTCGGAGAGCTGTCCGACAACGAGATCTACCTCGGGCACCGGGGCCGTTACTACTTCGACGTCACCACCCAGGGCCGCTCGGCGCACACATGCCACAAGCCACTTGCCGTCAATGCCAATGTGCTTGCAGCACACGCGATTCTGGAGTTCGATGCGTCCAAGCTGACGCCCGAGCTCGAGCCGTGGGTGCGCGACCTATTCGGCGAGGAAACCTTCATCGCGCCGGGACGCGTATACGGCGGGCTGCCACCGGGAGGGCCGTCGATGATTCCCGACGAGTGCGTGATCCGCCTCGACTGCAGACCGCAGCCCGGTGTCGACGTCGAGACGGTGCGCGCCGAAGTGGATCGCTGCCTGAACAACGCCTTGCGCGCCGATTCCCGGTTCCTGGCGCGGGTCGAGCTTGTCGACACCAAGCCGCCGTACGTCGCCGATCCGCACAGCAACGTGGTGCAGACGATGGTCGACGCGGTGCGCCAGGTTCGGGGCACGGAACCACCCCTCAAGGCGGCGGGATGGCTCGGTGACACAGCCAGTTTCGGCGACCGGATCCCGACGGTGATCTTCGGCCCCGGTGGCGAGCCGGTCTACTGCCCGAACGAACGCCTCTCGGTGCACGACATCGTCGAGGCCACCCGCGTCTACACCGCCTTCGCCACGTTGGCACTTCAGCAGTGACCGCCCCGTCGTTCGAGTCTCTGCTGAGCCGGCCAGGTCTCGCGTGGATGGGACAGAACACCACGCACCTCGAACCGCCGCCAGAAGTCACCGAGGCGTTGTTGGCGAGCACCCGCGCCCGCGAGTTCCAGTTATATGCCCCCGCACTGGGTTTCGAGGAGTTGCGCGAGCTCATCACCGACGACCTCGGCCTACCGGATGCGGCGGCCTGGATCACCGACGGCGCCGTCGGCGGGTTGCACCACATCTGCACCGCCCTCGCGACCGGAGTGTCCCGAGTGATCACCACCGACCCTGGATGGCCATGGCCTGCCCGCTTCTTCGGCCTGCAGGGCGTGCCGGTGAGCACCGTGGAGATCTACTCACCCGAACGGGGTTACACCCTGGCAGCGCATCAGATCGCGGACGTGATCGAGCCGGCGTCGCTGATCTACCTCATCGACCCGCTCAACCCGTTGGGCAGCCGGTATGAGCGCGAGGCGCTGGAATCGATTGCCGCGCTGGCCCGCGACACGGGATCTCTGATCGTCCACGACTGCACCTACCGACACTTCGCCGACGGACACACCCTTCTGGCCGAGATATATCCCGAGGGCACGCTCACCACGTACAGCTTCTCGAAATGGCTTGGCCTTGCCGGTCTGCGCCTCGGAGCGGTCGTCGCGATCCCCGAGCTGCTCGCCCGGCTGACGGACGTGCCCGCCAATCCGCTCGGGGCGAACATCCAGGCCCAGCGCGCCGCCATCGCCGGCCTGAAGGTGAAGGGGCCGTGGCTCGACCGGCTGCGCGCGACCAACCGGGCCAACCAGGACATCGTCACCCACGCCGTCGTCAGCAGCGGACTCGGCACTGTTCTCGTCGAGCCCTCGCACGGCAATTTCCTCGCCGTCGACGTCAGTGGCTGTGGCGCCACCTCCGATCAGCTGTGCGCGGCGATGCTCGATCACGACGTCTTCATTCGTGCGGGCACCTATCAGTCGCCCCGCTTCGGCGAGAGGTTCGTCAAGATCAGCACGTCGGTACCCACCGAGTGGGCGCAGCGTTTCGCCGCGGCATGGCCACGGCTGCGGCTGGACAGCAAGGCAACCCGATGACGGCGCGGTTCGAAAGCCTGGACATCGAGGACTACCGGGCAACCAGCGGTGTCGACCTCGGTCGCCGGATCGCCACCGGCGAATTGTCGCCGGTGCAGCTGGCCGAGTGCGCCCTGCACGTCGCGAGCGCAGCCGAGCCCGCGATCAACGCCTACGCGGGCCTGCTCGCCGAACGCGCACTGGCCCAGGCCCGCGAACGCGAGTCGGAGGTACGTTCGGGCCGGATCCGCAGCCCACTGCACGGTGTTCCCATCGCGATCAAGGACAACATGCCCTACGTCGGCGAGCCGACCGGAAAGGGATCGCTCACCACGCCCGACACGCCGGCCACGTATTCGGCGCCGATGGTGTCACGCTTGGTCGACGCGGGCGCGGTGGTGATCGGCAGGACGACGACCCCCGAGTTCGGTTGGAAGGGCACCGGGATCTCGCCGCGCACCGGGGTGACGAGGAATCCCCACGACCCGCGGCGGAATTCGGGCGGTTCCAGCGCGGGCTCGGGGGCGACCGTCGCCTCCGGTGCCGTGCCGATCGCGACCGGCACCGATGCCGGCGGGTCGATAAGGATCCCCGCGTCGTTCTGCGGTGTCGTCGGCCTCAAGCCCACGC
>NZ_JBOGDD010000610.1:0-3633 GCF_050701675.1 Mycobacterium sp.
CCTTGGAGCGGGCGGTGCGCACGTAACCCATTGCGGCGACTTCGAGTACGGCCGACCGGACGTAGCGGGTCAGGATGGCGGCGGCGACGAGGCCGACCACGAGGCCGGGCAGAATGAGATGGCGGAACCAGCCGCCGGGATCGTCGAACAGCGGCCGGTACCCGGAGGTGGGCAGCCAGCCGAGGGTGGTGGCGAACAGGGCAATCAGCAGAATGCCCATCCAGAAGTCGGGAATCGAGACACCGAACTGGCTGGTGACGCGGACGACGGCGTCGCTGAACTTGCCTTCGTGCAACGCCGACCAGATTCCGGCGGGCAGCGCGATCACCAACGCGATCACGATGCCGAAGACGGCGAGTGACACGGTCGCGGGCAAGCGGTCGAGCAGGATCTCGACGACCGGGTCGCCATTGCGGAAGCTGACCCCGAGGTCACCGGTGAATGCCGAGCCGACGTAGCTGAAGAATTGTGTCACCAACGGCCGATCAAGACCGCTCGCCGCGCGTAGCGCCTGATACGCCTCCGGGCTGTAGCGCGTGCCGAGCGCGATGCGAACCGGGTCGCCCGGCACCAGTTGGACGAGCGCGAACACCACGATCAGCACTCCGATGAGCACGATCAACGAGTACGCGAGGCGGCGGGCCAGGAACCGCACGACGGGATGGGTCATTGCTCACCGCCCTGGGACAGGCTGGCCGTCCTGAACCGAATCGCGCCGTCGCGGCGTGCCTCATATCCCGACATCCTGGTGCTCCAGGCCTGCACCACCGCGGGGTTGTAGAGATAGATGTAGCTGACCTCATCGGCGATGATCGTTGCGGCTTTCGCGTAATCCTGTTGACGCGCTTGTCGATTCGTCTCCACGCGGCCAGCGTCCAACAGTCGGTCGACGTCGGGATTGGAGAACTTCTGGGCGTTGCTCGAGCCGTCGGTGTGGTGTTGCGCATAGTAGAAGTCATCGGGGTCGATGTTGCCGAGCCAGCCCATCATCAGCATGTCGAAGTGTCCGGAGTTCTGTTCGTCGAGCCAGGTGGCGAAGTCGACGGTGCGGATGTTCACCGTGATGCCAAGGGGATTGAGGTTGTCCGCGATCACCTGAGCCGCGGTGACGGTCTCTGGATACTCGCTGGTGACCAGCATGTCCATCTTGGCGGGATGCGCCCCCGCCTCGTCGAGCAGACGCTTCGCCTGATCGGTGTCGTAGCGGTACCTGTCGTAGGGCGTGTACCAGGGGTTGCCCTCGGGGATCGCCAGCTGGTTCGCCGTGGCACTGCCGTAACTCGTTGCCTGCACGATGGATTGGCGGTCGATGCCGTAGGCGATGGCCTGCCGCACACGCGGGTCGTTCCACGGCGCGCGGGCCTCGTTGAGGGCGAGGTACCAATAGTCGTTGCTTGGGGTGACGGCGAGTTTGAGGGCGTCGTCGTCCCTGAGTTGTGAGATGCGCTGGGTGGGCACCGAGTCCGTCCAGTCGATCTCGCCTGCCTGCAACGCCGACAGCGCGGTGGACGGTTCGGTGATGAACTCGAACGTCACCCCCGGCACCTTTGGCGGCCCGCCCCAGTACGTCGCGTTCGCCTTGAGGATTATCGAGTCCCCGCTCTTCTGCGATACGAACGCGAACGGACCGGTGCCGATCGGATGGGTGGCGATCTGGCCGCTCTCGACGTTCTTGCGGGACACGATCGCCATGCCCTTGAACCCGCCGATGTTCGTCAGCAGATTCGGCGTCGGGTGTTCGACCCGGATCAGGACGGTATCCGGCCCTGCCGCGCTCACGTCGGTGACGGCGCTGAACTTGTCGACGTTGGCCAGCTTCTCGTCGATGATGCGGCGGTAGGAATACACGACGTCGTCGGCGGTGAACGGGCTGCCGTCGTGAAACGTCACGCCCTTGCGCAGATGAAACGTCCACTCGAGTTGGTCAGGCGAAACCTCCCATGACTCAGCGAGCGCCGGACGCATCTCGAGGTTCGCGTCGGGTTCGACGAGGGTGTCGAAAACGTTCTCCAGCACCTCGAAGGAGAAGTATGCGCTGGTCTTCTGCGGATCGAGCTGGTCCGGCTCGCCCGCGATGGCCGCTATGAGGTTGCCCGACCCCTGGCCGAGATCGACCCGTTGCGCCGGCGCGCATGACACGGAAATCAACAGGGCGACGACAGCGGCGATGACGGCCGCTGGTTGTCGCATTGTCGTCTCTCCGTGCGGATTTTCGAGTGATGTCAGCGCTGCTGCGGGAGGCGTCTACCCATTCGATGTCGATCACACACGTCTCGTGCACGCCGACCCACGTCAGATTCATGATCAAATTGGCGTCTCACCGAATCGGCTTGGTCAGGAGCAACCCTTTTCGGATACGCGAAAAGGCTTCCGCAAGGCGGGTTTAGCCCCTAAGCTAGCTAACGATTTGCGACTGGAGTCCGCAATGGCGGTTCAGGCAATTAAGCAGCACGGGGGGCGTGATTGTGGCAAAGCATCGGCAGCCGACGGCGAACAAGTGGGCGCCCTACGTCACCACCGGGATCGCGCTCAACGCGGCAACGTTGTTCGCCTTCACCTACGCCACCGACAGTCACGTCGCGCTCAATCCACTCCTATCGGCGACCACGTCGATATTCGTCGACGGCACGAAGTCGATCACGGGCCACGAGGAGGGCATCTCTCCGTTTCGCATGGCCGACTCGTTCAACGGCCAGTACGACCAGACCCCTGGCGTCGTCGACACCGGCGACAGCGTGAACAACAAGTTCGTGCACTATCCGCGCAGCCTGGGCTGGATCAGTGGCATCGGCGATCCCACGTACGACAAGTCCGAGGGTGAAGCGACGACGAAGACCGTCCAGGCGGTCAGGGCTGCCATCAAAGATCCCAGTTACCAAAAGGGCGACACGATCTACGTCGTCGGCTACTCGCAGGGCGCGGGCGCCGTCGTCGAGGCAATCCCCGAACTGGAAACCGACCCCGACTTCGACGGCGCCGACATCCAGTACGTGCTGGCCGCCAATCCCCGCCGCAATGACGGCGGCATCCTGTCCCGTCTGCCCGCGGGGGTCTACGTTCCAATTCTCGGCGTCACCCTCGGGGGCGGCACCGAGACGGAGGGTACGGATGCCAATATCCTGCAGGTGACCAAGCAGTACGACGGCGTGGCCGACGCACCCAACTACATCTTCAACGTCGTCGCCGATCTGAACGCGGTCTTGGGGTTCTACTACCTGCACTCCGGCTATTACAAGGACATCGATCCGACACCGGATGAAACCGCTACCGACCGAATCGTCACGCACAGTGCCGACGGCAAGGTCACCGACGTACTCATCAAGGCGCCCGTGGGCGAGCTGCCGCTGACGATGCCGCTGCTTCAGCTCGGCGTGCCGAAGGAGATCGTCAAGGCGCTCGATCCGTTCCTTCGGGCCATCATCGAAACCGGCTACGACCGGCAGGCCGTCGTCCCGGCGCACGCGGTGCCCTTCCAATTGCTGCCGCCACCAAGCAAATGGCTATCCGATGTGCAATCCGTCGCGGCCGGCGCGATCGAGACGCTTCAGGCGCTGACGGGGACGACTCCCCCGCCATCGAGCCCCAAACTGACCAACAAGAATGCCAATGTCATGGCGGTCGCGAATACGGACC
>NZ_JBOGDD010000611.1:0-1801 GCF_050701675.1 Mycobacterium sp.
AGCGCGAGTCGTTGGCGATCGCGACCGCCTCGGCGGCGTCGTCCCCGTCCGCGTCGTCGTACGCGATGATCACGGCGACCGGACCGAAGACCTCTTCGCGGGCGATCTCCAAGGCGTTCGTCGCCACGACGAGCGCCGGGGTGACGAACCACCCTGCGCCGCTGGGCCGCTCGCCGCCGGTCAGCACGGTGGCGCCCTCGTCCCGTGCCCGCTGCAGAAAGCCCTCGACCCTATTGCGCGCGGTCTCGTTGATGAGCGGTCCGACGTCGGTGGCGCGGTCGGCGGGGTCTCCGACGGTCAATGCGGCCACCGCGGTGGTCAATGCAGTTGCGAACTCGTCATATCGGCTGCGCGGTAGCAGGATTCGCGTGAGCGCGGCGCACAACTGACCGTTGTTGCCCATCACACCACTTACCAGTCCTGGCACCGTCTTCTCGAGCGCAGCGTCGGGGAGGACGATGGCCGGCGACTTGCCGCCCAGTTCGAGGCTGCAGCGGCGGATGCGCGATCCACACGACGCGGCGATCCTGGCGCCGACGGCGGTCGACCCGGTGAAGCTGACCTTGTCCACGCCTGGATGCTCGGTCAGGAGTTCGCCGGTCGCGGCGCCGCCGTTGACGACGTTGAGCACTCCGTCGGGTATCCCGGCCTCCTCGACGGCCTGCATCAGCACCCCGAATTCGAGTGGGGCGTCGGGGGCGGGTTTGAGGACCACCGTGCAGCCCGCGGCCAGCGCGGGTCCGATCTTCAATGCCGCGATGAACAGCGGCGTGTTCCACGGCACGATGGCCCCCACCACGCCGACCGGAATCTGACGGACCTCCACGGTGCCGCCCGTCATCGAGGGCCTCGTTGCCGAGAAGGGATGGTCCGGTGTGATGGCGGCGTAGGCACGCAGCACCCCGGCTGCGGTGATGACCTGACCGAACGTGCTCCACGAACGCGGCGAGCCGATCTCGGCGGTGGTGAGGTCGGCCAGTTCGCCCTTGCGTGCGCTCAGTGCGTCGGCCAGTCGGCCCAGCGCGGCGCCGCGATCGGCGGGGGAGGTCTGGCCCCAGGACGTCAAGGCCCCGCGGGCGGCCGCCACGGCGGCGTCCATCTCATCTGCGCCTGCGACGCCGACGGTGCCCAGCACTTCGCCGGTGGTCGGGGACGTCACGTCCAGTGTCTCGATGTGTGCACCGGTGACCCATTTGCCTGCGACATAGCTTGCCGCCAACTCGACCATGAGCCCGATTCTGGCATTGATGTCATCTTTGGACAAGCGCCCCATTGGTGCTGAAGCGCTCTTTCGGTTTCGGTTCTGGAGTTTTTCTGACACTATTGGTCACTATGACTGCCTCGCCCGACAGCGACGCCGACCCGAGCGTGGGACAACCCTGGGAAGTGGTGGTCGAGCGCGGCAAGATCGCCGAGTTCGCCGACGCCATGCTCTGTGAGGATTCCGCCTACCGCGGTCCCGACGCGATCGTCCCACCGACATTTCTGACCAGCGCCGCCCGGTGGGCACCGCCCGGTGTCCGGGTGAACGTGGGCTTCGACCGCAAGAGGCTGCTACACGGCGAGCAGGAGTACACCTTCCACGCAGATGTGCCTGCCGCCGGTGACGTGCTCACCGCTCGCGAGAAAGTGGTTGAGCGGTACTCCAAGCCCGGCAAGCGCGGGGGTGAGATGCGCTTCGCGACGGTGGTCACCGAATACCGCGACGCGACGGGCGCGTTGGTGGCCGAGGCGAAGGCCACGTTCATCGAGACGGCTCCGAAATGACGGCGACCACCCAGATGCGCGCGGGCCTCGAGGC
>NZ_JBOGDD010000612.1:0-19821 GCF_050701675.1 Mycobacterium sp.
GTTCCGACACCGCCACGGGCACCCAGCCACTGTGTTTCATCGAGCACTCGAAGCACGACATGCGCATCGGCTACTACAAGGACACCTACGTGCGCACCGACGCCGGCTGGCGCCTGAAAACCCGTGCCATGACGTTCATCCGGCGCAGCGGCGAGCACGACTCCGGGCGACCGCACGCGATCGGGCGGCCGGAAGCCGGATGACGGACTTCACCGACGTTTCGGACGTCGCAGAGTTCCGTTCGCAGTTGGTGGCGTGGCTCGACGAGAACGATCTGACTCCCCCGGCCGATCATTCGCTGGACGCCCACCACGAACAACACGCTAGAGTGCTCGGCGCGCTGTACGACGCCGGCTGGATGCGATGGGGCTGGCCGGTGGAAGCCGGCGGACTTGGCGGGCCGATGATCCTGCGGGCGGTCGTTGGCGAGGAGGTCGTCGGCCGCGGCCTGGACGATCCCGGTCCCTACTCGATGCTCGAGGTGCTGACACCGACGATGATCGACTACGCGCGTCCCGAGTTGTCCGCCGAGATGGTGCCCCTTCTGCTGTCAGGGCGTGAAACCTGGTGCCAGGGCTTCTCCGAACCGGGTTCCGGCAGCGATCTGGCGTCCCTGACCACCCGCGCCGAGCAGCGCGGCGATCAGTGGGTGATCAACGGGCAGAAGGTGTGGACCAGCTTCGCGCAGTACGCGACGCGGTGCATCCTGCTGACCCGCACAGGAGACCGGTCGGTGCCGAATCATCAGGCGATCACCGCGTTCTTCGTCGACATGGACAGCCCCGGCATCGACGTCCGTCCGCTGCGCACCATGCACGGCGTGGACGAGTTCTGCGAGGTGTACTTCGACGACGTCGTGGTGCCTGCCGACCGAATGCTCGGAAACCCCGGCGACGGTTGGCAACTCGCCATGGATCTGCTGCCGTATGAACGGTCGACGTGCTTCTGGCAGCGCATCGCCTACCTGTACTCGCGCTTCGACGCACTGGTCGATGACGTCAAGGGCCTCGGCCAGGCTGCCGACTCCGACATGGGCGCAACGTATCTGGCGCTGCACACGCTGCGCTGCCGGTCCAGGGCCACCCAGCACCGGCTGGCCGACGGGGACAAGCTGGGGCCGGACACGTCGATCGACAAGGTGTTGCTGGCCAGCGCCGAACAGCAGCTCTACGACACCGCACGCGATCTTCTACCGGGTGCCATCGCGCTCGACGGCACCGCCTGGCGCACCGAGTACCTGTACTCACGAGCGGCCACCATCTACGGCGGCACCGCAGAAGTGCAGCGCAACATCATCGCGCGGCGCCTTCTTGACCTCGGGAAGGAATGACCGTGGATCGCGAGTCACTCAAGCTGCTCGAAGACGCACTGCGCAAGACCATGCTGTCGATGTCGGGTGCTGAGCTGGACGCGGCGCTGGCCGATCTGGGCTGGGCCGACATGCTGTCCGACATGCCCGAGCTGGCGGTACCGCTGGTGTTCCGGCTACTTGGCGAAACTGGTTCACACGCTTCGATTCTCAACGACGTGGTGCAACAGACCGCGGACCGCGAGCTCGGCGCTACCCCGGCACTGCCGTTTGCCGGCGGCGGCTGGGTGGTGTGGGACTACGCCAAGGCGAGCGACGCTGGCACGGACGCAGAGAGCCCCACGCTCGGTGGGCTGCCGCTGCGCCGGGTGGAGGAAGGCGGGCTGCTACGGCTGGCCGATGCCCGCCGAGCACTCGGATGGTGGCTGGTCGGCAGCTCGAGGGCAATGCTCACCCTGGCCCGCCAGCATGCGCTGGACCGGGTTCAGTTCGGCCGGCCGATCGCGGCATTCCAGGCGGTCCGGCACCGGCTGGCCGAGACGCTGGTGGCCATCGAGGGCGCCGAGGCGACGCTGACTCTGCCGGGCGTGGACAACCCCGACCTGACCGCCCTGCTGGCCAAGGCCGCCGCGGGCAACGCCGCGCTGACTGCGGCCAGACACTGCCAGCAGGTGCTCGGCGGCATCGGCTTCACCGCCGAGCACGACCTGCACCGCCACGTGGAGAGGGTCCTGGTGCTCGACGGATTGCTGGGTAGCTCAAGGGAACTCACCCGCAAGGCCGGAGCGGGGCTGCGGGCCCGCGGCTCGGTGCCCCGCCTCGCGCAGCTCTGAGCCGGCTCGCAGCCCAGAACCGACTATGGCGGCCCGACCAGGTTGCCGCTCCTGACGTTCTCGCGGCACGTCGCCCTGTCCTTGCCGGTCTCCTCGACGCATACCCGCACCTGTTGCTCGATACCGGGCGAATACGTCGGGTCACCCGCGGCAGGCGTGACCGTTGGATCCGGTACCTGACCCTGATAGAGCGACCACATGACGTCGCCGGTGCTGGGCAGCTTGGCGCAGTACGCCTGCTGCCCCGTCGAGGTCTGTCCCGCGGCGCCGAGCGTCGCACAGTCGGCGCCGACCAACACGACGGGGACCACGGGCCGCTGCGGCGCACCGGCCGCCTGGGTCCCCGCGGCCGACGATGGGGCGTCGGGCCGGTGTTCGGCCCATCCGACGACGAAGTATGCGGCGATGGCGACGCCGACCACGGCCAGGACCGCCAGGGCGGCGACGGCGAGTCGCGGACGGGATCGCGGTGGGCGACCGCGGCGCGGCGACGACACCAGCGCCTGCTGGGTGGCGTCGTAGGTCCCCAACTCGTCGGCGATGGTGCCGATCCGCTCACGCAGCGCGGCGGCGAAGGCTCCGCAGTTGTCGTAGCGGTCCTCGGGCGACTTCGCCAGCGCCTTGGAGAACACCGGCCCGAGGTCGGACAGCTCGGGCCGGCGGGTCGCGATCTCCGGCGGCGGCGCGGTGAGGTGCTTGCTGATCACCACCGCCGGGTTGGCGTCCTGGAACAGCGGTGAGCCGGTGAGGAGCTGAAAGGCGGTGGCGGCCAAGGCGTACTGATCGGCCCGGCCATCGACCTTGGCCCCCATCAGTTGCTCGGGGGCGGCGTAGGCGACCGTTCCGACCGTCATGCTGGTCGCGGTCAGGCGGGTGGTGTCGTCGATGCGCCGCGCAATGCCGAAGTCAGCCAGAAGCGCACGGGGGTGTGAGTCGAGGTCCGTCAGCAAGATGTTGGCGGGCTTGACGTCTCGGTGCAGAAGCTGCTTCTGGTGCGCGTAGTCGAGCGCGCCGGCGACCTCGCTGACCAGATGCACGACGTTGTCGGGCGGCATCCCATGGCGATACCTGTCCTGCAGCAGCTGTCCGGCGTCGGTGCCCTCGACGTAGTCCATCGATATCCACAGTTGGCCGTCGACGTCGCCCCGGTCGTGGATGCCCACGATGTTCGGGTGGAAGAGCCGCGACACCATGTCTGCTTCCCGTTCGAAACGCGCACGGTATTCGTCGTCGGCGCTGACGTCCTTGCGCAGGATCTTGATGGCTTCCTGCCGGGGCAGTCGGGGATGCTCGGCGAGGTACACCTCACCCATGCCTCCGCTGCCCAGCTGCCTCAGGATGGTGTAGCCCGCGAAGGTCTGACCGGGAGTCAGGGGCATGGCTTCCTTCTACTGCGGGACGGGAACGGGTAGTCGAACGTCGGTGTCGAGTATCCATTCTGACGTGGGCAGCCGAGGGATGCAGCCACCGGGCGGTAGATGACGGTTCAGCCGCGCGGCAGGCCGAGCACTCGCTGGGCAATGATGTTGCGCTGGATCTCCGACGTGCCGCCGGCGATGGTGCCCGCGAACGACCGAATGTAGCGGTCGGCCCAGCTGCCCGCATACAGATCGAGGTTCAGCGGCACGTATCGCCCGGTCATGCCCGACTGGTCCAGCCCATCGGCCCCCCGGGCGCTCAGCGCGTGTTCGGTGGCGGACTGCACGGCGTCGGCGCCGAAGGTCTTGAGCACCGAGAGCGCGGGCACGTCCTCATCGCCGCGGGCGGCGCGAGCCAACGCCGCCGACCCGAGTAATCGGAGCGCCTGGTTGTCCATCACCAACGTCGCGTAGCGATCCCGCTCGAGGGCCGTGCCTGGGCGCCAATCGTCGATCAGGTCCTGCAAGCGGTCGGCGTAACTGAGCCACAACATGTTTCGTTCGTGACCGAGCGAGCCGCTGGCGACTCCCCAGCCCTCGTTGAGTCCGCCGACGAGATTGCCCGCAGGCACCCGGACGTCGGTGAAGAACACCTCGTTGAAGTCCAGGTCATCGCGGTCGGCAGCCGAGGCGAAGGGCCGCCGCGTCACGCCAAGCGAGTCCGTTGGTATCAGGAGAACGCTGATGCCCTGATGCTTGGCCGCGTCGGGGTCGGTGCGGACGAAGGTCAGGATGACGTCGGCGTCGTGTGCGCCGGAGGTCCACACCTTCTGACCGTTGACCACGAAGTCATGCCCGTCGCGCTCGGCGCGCGTGCGCAGCGACGCCAGGTCGGAGCCCGCTCCCGGTTCGCTCATGCCAAGCGCTGCGGTGATCTCGGCCCGCAGGATCGGCACCGCCCACCTCTGCTGCTGCTCGGACGTGCCGAAGGTGATGAGAGAGGCGGCGATGATCCCGACGCCCTGGGAGTTGAAGCTCGGCACCATCCGGCGGCGGGCCAACTCCGTCTGATGGACGTACTGCTGCATGATGCTCGCGTTGCGACCGCCGAACTCCGGCGGATTGCCCGGCACCAGCCAACCGTTGTCGAACAGCAACCGCTGCCATTCTCGAGCCCACGTTGGGACGTGCGACGAAGACCGGGGCCGCACCAGCGCGTCGGCATCGGCGGGGGCATGCTCGTCGAGAAAGACCGCGAATTCGGAGCGGAAGGTCTCGACCTCGGCATCGAACGTCAGTTGCACGGCACTCCGGAATGCGCCTTTCCCAGTAAGCCTTCTATTCATGCGTGAATGAGAATACTATTCTCATGATGAGAAAGTTACAATCTCAGACACGTCGGTCGCGAGGGGGTCTAGCGCACAATGCAGCGGCGTTCTCCGGTACAGTTCATGCATGTTCTCCCCGATCGACCCACGTCAGAGGCGTCGATGACCACCAGTCCTAGCGAAGAACCAGCCTGGAAACAGCGCGCGGTCGAACGTTCCATCAAGACCGCAAAGCTGCGTGCGGCGCAGCGGGTTCAGCGATTCTTGGACGCCGCCCAGGCCATCATCATCGAAAAGGGCAGCACGGACTTCACCGTGCAAGAGGTCGTCGACCGCTCGCGTCAGTCCCTGCGCAGCTTCTACCTGCAGTTCGATGGCAAACACGAGCTCCTGCTCGCGCTCTTCGAGGACGCGCTGAGCCGCTCCGCCGAGCAGATCCGCGCTGCCACCTCCGGTCAGGCCGACCCGCTCGAGCGCCTCAAAGTGGCCATCCAGCTGCTGTTCGAGTCCTCGCGCCCCGACCCGGCGGCAAAGCGTCCCCTGTTCACCGACTTCGCCCCGCGACTGTTGGTTTCCCACCCCTCCGAGGTCAAGGTCGCGCACGCACCACTATTGGTGCTGCTCGCCGAGCTCATGGAGGAAGCGGCGGCAGCAGGCAAACTGCGCTCGACCCTCAATCCCAAGCGCATTGCCGCCATGACGATGCAGACCGTGATGTTCGTCGCACAGTCCAGCGGATCTGAAGACATCGCCACGAAGCCGATCTCCGCCGACGAGGTCTGGGATTTCGTCTCCCACGGATTCGCCGCCGAAGACTAAATCCGAGAATTGCATTCTCGCGATAGAAGAACTGCGCTTACACTAGGTCGGTGCCCGACCTGTGGTCAGACCTGCTCGAGTGCCTGAAGTTCGACGGCGCACACTCCGAGACGCGTTTCACCGCGCACAATCAGCACCTCGAATACCACCGCGTGTTCGGTGGGCAACTCCTGGCTCAGTTCGTTCGGGCGGCGTCCCTGACCTGTCCCGACAAGTCGGTCAAGTCGCTGCACGCGGTGTTCCCACGGGAAGGTCGCGCCGACGAACCCGTCGAGTACGACGTGGTGCGCCACCACGTCGGCAGGTCCTTCGGCACGCTGTCGATCACCGCGACGCAGAGCAAGGGCCCCATCGGCACCGCATCCGTCTCCATGCACGTCGCCGAGGACGGACCGGACCGCCAGACCACGGACCCGGTGGGGCCGGTGCCCGGCCCCGAGTACGAGGTCGCGCTCGATCTCATCCCGTGGGAGACCAGGGCCGGCGACGACCTCAACGCGACGACGACCGGGCCGCCCGAGTTCGAGTTATGGATGCGGACGCCACCGGTCGACCCCGAACTGGGCCCCGCCCTTGCCGCGTACGCCACCGACCTCACCCTCATCGGGACGGCGCTTCGGCCACACGACGGACTGAGCCAACTGGGCAACGGGACGCAGTTCACCTCTGCGGTCACCACACACACCCTGTGGTTCCACCGGCCGTTCCGCACCGACCAGTGGTTGGTGCTCCGTCAACACAGCCCACTACTGGCTGGTGCCAGGAGCTTCGGCCGCGGCGACATCCTCACCCATGACGGCCTGCTCGTCGCGTCGTACGGCCAAGAAGCGCTCCTGCGAATACCGAGCTGAAGACCCGATCTGTCCCAACACAATTCAGCTGTTCCTGCGCGGTCGGCCTGAGTAGGTCGGTGCCTTCTAAGCGAAGAGTACAAACGCCTCGAAGCCATTGCGGCGTTGACACAATGGGAGCTGCGGTGACAGAGTGCTGAGCACGTGCACAGCACACCCAGTAGCGAACCAGGATTCGAGGACTCACATGGCAGGACGGGTAGAAGGCAAGGTCGCGTTCGTCACCGGTGCCGCGCGCGGACAGGGCCGCGCGCACGCGGTGCGTCTGGCGCAGGAGGGCGCGGACATCATCGCCGTCGACATCTGCAAGCAGATCGACAGCGTTCAGATTCCGTTGTCCACTCCGGAGGATCTGGCCGAGACCGCAGATCTGGTCAAGGGACTCAACCGCCAGATCTACACCGCCGAGGTCGACGTCCGCGACTACGACGCCCTGAAGACCGCAGTCGACACGGGTGTCGATCAGCTGGGCCGCCTCGACATCATCGTTGCCAATGCCGGTATCGGCAATGGCGGCCAGACGCTGGACAAGACCAGCGAAGGCGACTGGGACGACATGATCGCCGTCAACCTCAGCGGCGTCTGGAAGACGGTCAAGGCAGGCGTGCCCCACATCCTCGCGGGCGAACGCGGCGGCTCGATCATCCTGACCAGTTCGGTCGGCGGTCTGAAGGCCTACCCGCACACCGGCCACTACGTCGCGGCCAAGCACGGCGTCGTCGGCCTGATGCGGACGTTCGCCGTCGAACTGGGCGCGAAGAACATCAGGGTCAACTCGGTACACCCCACCAACGTGAACACTCCCCTGTTCATGAACGAGCCCACCATGAAGCTGTTCCGGCCGGACCTGGAGAATCCCGGCCCCGACGACATGAAGGTCGTTGGCGAGTTCATGCACACGCTGCCGATCGGGTGGGTGGAACCGGAAGACATCGCCAACGCGGTGCTGTTCCTCGCCTCCGACGAAGCCCGCTTCATCACCGGGGTCACGCTGCCCGTCGACGGTGGCAGCTGCCTGAAGTAGCGGTGGCCGCTCCGTCGCCATGGATGGTCGGCGACGGATCCGGCCTGCGTTTCCCTGCGGACGCAAACGCGCTGCGCGACGGCGGAATCCGCTTCCTCACCGAGGCGTTCCACGGCTACGGCTCGCTGCCTGCTGACAACGAGGTCATCGGCATCACCGAGTGCGAAGAGGTCGGCGGCGGTAGCACTGGGCGCAAGATGCTTCTGACGGTCGGCTACCGCACACCGGGACCGCACCGCGAACTCTTCGTCAAGTTCTCCCGCGACTTCGACGATCCCCAACGCGACCACGGCCGAACACAAATGGCGCAGGAGATCGCCTTCGCGAGGCTGTCTCGCGCGGACCGCTTCCCCGTCGCCGTCCCGACCGTCCTACTCGCCGACTACCACCGGGCATCGGGTACCGGCGTGTTGATCACCGAGCGCATCCCCTTCGGGCGCAACGGTATCGAGGTCCAGTACGACAAGTGCATGGACTACGCCATGCCAGACCAGTTGGGGCACTACCGGGCCGTGCTCAGCGCGGTGGCCAGGTTGGCGGGCACGCACGCCGCAGGCCGGATACCGAACGATCTCAGCGCGGACATGGAGCAGCTGTCGGTCGGCGAACGGCCGCTGCTGGATGCCGGCAGGCTGCACCGTCGCGTCGATCGCCTCACTGACTTCACGGACGCGTGCCCGGGCCTCTTGCCCGCCAACGTCCGGTCACCGGCGTTCCTGTCGCAGCTGCGGGCCGACCTGCCCCGGCTGCTGGAATGCGAACCTGAGGTGTGGCGGACCCTGCGGGAACGAACCGACTTCACCGCGTTGTGCCACTGGAACGCCAATGTCGACAACGCGTGGTTCTGGCGCGACACCAAAGGCGTTCTGCAGTGCGGCCTGATGGACTGGGGTTCCGTCGGGCAGATGAACGTCGCGATGGCGATCTGGGGAGCCATGTGCAGCGCCGAGACCCGACTGTGGGACCAACACCTCGTGGACCTGCTGAACCTATTCGCCGACGAGTTCCGTGCTTGCGGTGGACCGGTGCTCGACGTCGGCGTGCTTGCCAAGCACGTCGTTCTGTACGCCTCGGTCATGGGCCTGACGTGGCTGCTTGACGTGCCCGGTTACGTGCGTTCGCAAGCGCCGGATCTCACGGCCGAGTCGACGCGCATGGATCCCGCGATCAGGGACGTCGAGAGTGTCCGGTGCCGATTGCAGATGTTGACCAACGTGCTCAACCTGTGGCAGACGCACGATCTCGGCCGTCTCCTCGACGAATTCGCCTGGCGGCGCGCGCATGATTTCGCATCGAAGATCGCAGGCAGGAGGGTTTGACTTCGCGAGAACGCAATCATTGCAGTGCGCCGGGTTTCGTGATCGACTTCGCCGGGTATTGGCTGTGCGCGCCGGGATACCGCGGCCGGGATCGCCATGGATGGCGCTGAAGGGATGTGGGCCGAATGGTGGGGGCGTTGTGGACGTACGTCACCGACCACCGCTCGCAGTTGGTCTTCGACTCCTATCAGCACGTGAGTGCCGTCGTTCAAAGCGTCCTGCTCGCCACGGTCATCGGGGTGGCAGTCGGCGTCTTGACCTATCGGAATCGGCTGGCGGCGGAGCTGGCGACCGCGACCTCGAGCGTCATCCTCACCGTTCCCGCGTTCGCCCTGTTGGGTCTGTTGATCCCGCTGTTCGGTCTCGGCGTGATCCCCAGTGTCACGGCGCTGGTGTTGTATTCGCTCCTGCCGATCATCAGGAACACGATCGTCGGCCTCAACGCCGTCGATCCCGCACTGACGGACGCCGCACGCGGCATCGGCATGGGGCGGCTGGACACGCTCGCTCGAGTCGAGCTGCGTCTGGTCTGGCCCTCGATCCTCTCCGCGATGCGTCTGAGCACCCAGATGTCGATGGGCGTGCTGGCCATTGCCGCCTACGTCAAGGGTCCCGGTCTCGGCAACCTCATCTTCGCCGGGCTGGCAAGGGTCGGTAGCCCGACGGCCCTTCCGATGGCGCTGACCGGGACACTGCTGATCGTCATCTTGGCCCTGCTGCTCGATGCGGCACTCGTACTGCTCGGTCGCCTCACGACGTCGAAAGGCATTCGATGACAGAACAAACCGTTGCGAGACAACCCGTTGCGAGCGGCCCCACCGGCGTGCGCATCCAACTCGACCATGTGTCCAAGGTGTATCCGGGCTCCTCGCAGCCTGCGGTCGACGACGTCTCCCTGGACATCCCGGCCGGCGAGATCGTCGTCTTCGTCGGTCCGTCGGGGTGTGGCAAGACCACCACGATGCGGATGATCAACCGCCTCAGCGAGCCGACGTCGGGCAAGATCCTGATCGGCGACGACGATGCGCTCTCGATCAAACCCACCGACCTTCGTCGCTCCATCGGTTACTCGATCCAGCAGGCCGGCCTGTTCCCGCACATGACGATTCGGCAGAACGTCGGGCTGGTGCCTGGCCTGCTCAAGTGGGACCGCAAGAAGATCGAAGACCGCGTCGACGTGCTGCTGGACCTCGTCGGGCTCGATCCCGGCCAGTACTCCGACCGCTATCCGCGGCAGCTTTCCGGCGGCCAGCAGCAACGCGTCGGTGTGGCCCGTGCGCTCGCGGCCGACCCTCCCGTGCTGCTGATGGACGAGCCCTTCGGCGCCGTCGATCCAATCACCCGCAGCTCGCTGCAGGACGAACTGCTGCGCCTGCAAACCGAACTGGGCAAGACCATCGTCTTCGTGACCCACGACTTCGGTGAGGCGGTCAAACTGGGTGACCGCATCGCCGTTCTTGGCCAGAAGTCGGCGGTGCTCCAGTACGACACCCCACAGGCGATTCTCGCGAGCCCGGCCGATGACACCGTCGCGGGGTTCGTCGGCTCGGGAGCATCGTTGCGCCAGCTCGGCCTACTGCGCGTCAAGGACGTGGAGCTGCGAGAGCATCCGGCGGCTCACATCGCCGACACCGTGGAGAGTGCGCGAAGCCAATTGGCGGGCAGCGGATTCGACTGGCTGGTGATACTCGATTCGCGCGACCGCCCGGTGAGCTGGGTGCGCGAGAGCAAGCTTGCCCATGCGACCGACCTGGCCAGTGTCGCCGAGTCTCTCGACGTCGTCAGCACGCAGTCGACGCTGGAGGACGCGCTGGAGGCCATCCTGGCCGAGAGTCACGCCTCAGCCGTCGTCGCCGGACCCGGCAGCCGTTACGCGGGTGTCGTGACGCTGGAGACCCTCATCGAGGCCGTCACCCATGTTCGCGCGGAGGCGAACTCGGAACCACCTGCCGGCGAGGGCATTCCGTGACCGCGGCCGTCGACACCTCGGCGCCGAAGAAGTCGCGGGCCGATCAACTCCGACTGTTGATCCAGCCCGTGCTGGTCCTGATCGTCGGGGCGGCCGTGGTCTTCTGGGCCTTCGACCGTGACCTCACCGCGACGCAGAAGGAGAACATCAACGCCGCGAACGTGGCGCTGCTGATCTGGCAGCACCTGTTGATCACCGCCGCCGTCACGGCGATCGTGCTCGCGGTCGGCGTCCCACTCGGCGTACTGGTGACACGGCCAGGGGCGAAGCGGTTGCGGCCGTTGGTCATCGGCATCGCCAACGTCGGCCAGGCCGCACCCGCCATCGGTCTTCTGGTGCTGCTCTTCTTGCTCACGGCCAAGACCGGCTTCTGGATCGGGGTGCTTCCGATCGCGCTGTACTCCCTGCTTCCGGTGCTCTCCAGCACCATTCTCGGCATCAGTGAGGTCGACCGGTCGTTGATCGACGCAGGCAACGGGCAGGGGATGTCCCGAAGCGCGCTTCTGCTGAGAGTCGAACTGCCGCTGGCGGTTCCGTACATCCTGGCAGGCCTGCGGACGTCGCTGGTGTTGGCGGTGGGGACTGCGACGCTGTCGTTCCTGGTCAATGCGGGCGGACTGGGCATTCTGATCGACACCGGTTACAAACTGCAGGACGACGTCACGTTGATCCTCGGTAGCGTTCTCGCCGTGTGCCTGGCACTACTGGTCGACTGGCTCGGCGGTCTGGCCGAGTTCTACCTGGGGCCCAAGGGACTTCGCTGATGCAACGACTTCTGCGCGGCGTGCTCGCCATCCTGTGCGCGGTCAGCCTGGTGGCCTGCGGGCTCGGCTCCGGCGGTACCGTGCCGCTGCGGGTGGGGCCCGGCTCGATCAAGCCCACTCCCGGGTTGGAGGGCGTGAAGATCACCGTCGGCTCGAAGGAGTACACCGAGCAGGTCATCCTCGGCTACATCCTGGAGTACACGCTGTCGGCGGCAGGCGCGGACGTCCGCGACTTGACCGGCATCGTCGGCTCCCGCAGCACCCGCGGTGCGCAGTTGACCGACCAGGTTGACGTCGCCTACGAGTTCACCGGCAACGCCTGGATCAACTATCTCGGTCACGAGAAGCCGATTCCAGACACCCGCAAGCAGTTCGAGTCGGTCCGTGACGAGGACCTGGCCCAGAACGACATGGTGTGGCTCGACCCCGGACCGATGGACGACACGTATGCGCTGGCCGCCAGCAAGGCCGTCGTGGAGCGCACCGGAGTGCACACGCTGTCGCAGTACGCCGATCTGGTCGAGCGCGATCCCGCCGCCGCCAAGACCTGTGTCGACACCGAATTCCGGGCTCGCCAGGACGGCTACCCAGGGATGGCCGCCGCGTACGGTTTCGACCCGGCGCGTGCGCAGACGCCGATCCTTCAGGTGGGCATCATCTACCAGGCCACCGCCGACGCCACGGAGTGCGACTTCGGCGAGGTGTTCACCACCGACGGACGCATTGCGGCGCTGGACCTTACGGTGTTGGAGGATGACAAGCAGTTCTTCGCACACTACAACCCGTCGGTGACCATGAAGCGCTCCTTCTTCGAAGCCCATCCCGAGATCGCTCAGGTGACGGCGCCGGTGACCGCGGCTCTCACGAACGACGTCATCATCGAGCTCAACAAGCAGGTCGACGTCGAAGGCAAGGACCCGAGCATCGTCGCGCGCGACTGGATGGTCGCCCAGGGCTTCATCACCGCTGCGTCGTAGCGACTGGGCTCGCCCGTTCGGCTTCGGCTTCGTTGAGCCTGCGTTCGTAGTGGATGCGGCGAGCCCGGTCCTCGGCTCGGGTGGTCTTGCGGCGCGGCATCCTCAATCCGGAGGCGTGCGTAGGCGGCACGGCGGTCGCTTGGGCCGGTGCGGTGGGTGCGCAGAGTTCCGGGAACAGCAGCCGGCTCCCTGGTGTGGTGGTGTGCGTCCGCCCATCCGGAGCCGTCCAGATGACCGCACCGTCGGGGAGCTGTCGGTCCCGCCACCCGCCCTCGCCGACCCAGAACGTCTTGAGCAAATGATGTCCGCGGCAAAGGCACTTGAGATTCGATGCGCACGTTGGTCCATACGGCCATGGAATCGTATGGTCCACATCGCAATTGGTGGCAGGTTCCCTGCAGCCGGGAAAGCGGCACGTCTGGTCGCGGCAGCGCACGAAGTCGGCCAGCTTCTTCGACGGTCTGTAGTGCGGTCCCGGCGGCGCCTGGCCGGGGTGGATGATCTTGACGAGGGTGGCGTTGAGCGCCGCGCGGCGGGTGATCGCGCCGGGCAGGAGCGGCCCACCCAGGATGGTCCCTGGCCGGATGGTGCTCAAATCGCCCGGGTGCGGGAGCAGTTGCCTCGGCCCAGGTCAGCTCGTTGTGGGGTTTGCGGTACATCTCGGGTCCAAGGCCATCGAGTCCGGCGTACTCGTCTTCGGCAGTGTCGGAATCCTCGATGGCAGACGGTGATTCCGGTGGGCAGGACTCGTCGGGCGCGTCCAGAGTGTCGGGACGTTCGGGTTCGGAGGGCTCACCAGGCTCGGGAACAGCGGGGGCGGCTCGGGAGCAGGCGGGGCGGGACCACTCACGGTGTCGGCGTGAGCGACGACGTAGATCACCACCCCGGTTGTCGGTGCATTCTCACCGGCCGGGCAGTCCTCGAGACCACACAGGCAGGCCAATCGCTCCTCACCGCGGGCCAACGGCCCCACCGCGTCCGCGCGGCGCTGATCCTTAGTCCGCGGATCGCTGGGGCACACAGTGGCGGCGAAGGCATCCGCGCGCTTGTCCAAGGCCAGGGCATCGGCGGCGAACAACGTGCCGAACATCTCGGCCACCCCGGTGGCGTCGTCGATCACGACGTCCAAGCAGCGGGACTTGGCGCGGGCCTGAGTGCGCCGCAACGCATGCGGATCCACCTCTTCGACGAGAGCGTCGATGGCCTGCTCGGCCCTGTCCACCGACATCGGCCCCCACGACGTCAACGCCTCGGCCAACGCGCAATCCAGCGCGCGCTGAGCCTCGGGGTCGGCGACATTGACGCTGCGCGCCACGATCGCCTTGACCATCCGGAAGTCGATCAGCCCGTCCAGGAACAGCGCCAGCGTCTTGGGAAGGCGGTCGCGCAGCGCCACCCCGACCAACAACATGCTCGAGGCGATGCCGTTGGTGAAGCGTTGCGCCGCGCCAATGTGGGAGCAGACCGCCGACCAGTTGTCCAGGCACCACTGATCACGATCAACCGCCCCCGAGGCGGCATGGACCGCGTCGAGCATCGACACCATCACCGTCACACGGCGGGCACACGCCGCAGACTCCACCCGAGTCCACGCATCCAACGCAGCGCCGCCGGAGGTACCGGACGTTCCGGCCACGAGATCGTCGAACATGCCTCGAATCTATAAACGGCATCCGACAATTCCCACCCATGAAACGCCAGGATGTGGATGAATCACGGACTGTGGACAACCCCGCCACCACGGCCGAAAGTGTTGGTGCCACAGGCTAACAGGGCGTCGGCGCGAACTAGCGGCTCGCCTTCCGCCGCCCGCCGGTCGCGGGCGCGGTGCCGATGACGCCGTCCTCCTCGAGAGCCAGGATCTCGTCGTCCGCCAGGCCGAGCTCGCTGAGCAGTTCGTGGTTGTGCTGGCCGAGTAGCGGGGCCGGCTGGCGGTGGAAGTGGTCGGGACCATTGGACAGGTTCACCGGCAGCGTGCTGTGCGGCGCTGCGACGTTCACCGGATGGCCGACCTGTTCGAAGAACCTCCGGTGCCGAAGCTGCGGCAGCTCGGCCTGACGGTGCGGCTGCATCACCTTGGCCACCGGAACACCTGCGGTCCAGAGTATTTCGACGATCCCTTCGCTGCTCTGCGGCAGACACCATGCCGCGAGGCGCTCGTCGACGAGGTCGTGACGCGCCCGCCGTCCGGCTGCCTCCGACAACGCGGGGTCCGTGGCCCACTCCGGCCGCCCGATGGCGTCCCGCAATGCCGCCCATTGGTCATCGGTGGTGACCGCGATGGCGACCCAGCAGTCGTCACGCCCGAACTCGTCGACGTCCGCGCTTCGATACAGGTTCTGGGGCGCGGCCACTGGCCCGCGATTTCCGTTGCGCTGCAACAGCGACCCGTACGCCGAGTGTTCGATGACCTGCTCGGCCGCGATGTTGAGCGCCGCGTCCACCATGGCGGCCTCGACGAGCACGCCCTCTCCGGTCCGCCTGCGGTGCTCCAGCGCCAGCAGTAGTGCGTTGAGAGCGTGCACACCCGCGTTCGGATCCCCCACCGAGTACGGTTCGTACGGATTGCGGTCGGGATAGCCGGTCAGCCAGCTCAGTCCGGAAGCATCCTCGATGATGTAGGCGAACGCGGGGTTGTCCCGCCACGGTCCATCCAGCCCGAACCCGGGCATCCGCAACATGATCGCGTCGGGACGGAGCTTCAGAACCGACGCGAAGTCCAGTCCGATCTGGTCGATCACCCGCGGGGTGAAGTTCTCCACGATGACGTCGAACTCCGGAACGAACCGGTGCAGCAGCTCGCGGCCGCGCTCGGTCTGGAAGTTCAGCGTCAGGCTCTTCTTGTTGGTGTTGAGCGCCGAGAAGATCGGTGACTTCTCCCACCACTGGTCCTCGGTCGCGGGGATGCCTGCGATGAGTCGCGTGCCGTCCGGGCGGGGCGTGGACTCCAAGTGGATCACGTCAGCGCCGAGCATCGCCAGCGCGTGAGTACAGGACGGCCCTGCCCAGAACGTCGTCATGTCCAGCACGCGAAGTCCACTCAGCGGCAACCGATCACGGCGCGGCTCACCACTAGGAACCGGCCTTGGCGCCAGCGCTGCGCCACGGTAGGCAGCCGTGTGCTCGCCGAGGCGCGGCGCCGGTGCGGGTGGCCGCAGGACGACTCCGCTGAGCCGATAGGGGTGGCTGGGCTGAGTGAAGCCGTCTCGCGGATTCGTCGTGAATGCGCCGCGTTCGACGTAGTGGTCCATCGACGTGACGTTCTCGCCGTTGCCCACTGGCGAGTTGGGGATGCGGAACGCCGAGGCGAGGTCGCGGACGTCGTCGACGTTCTGGTCGCGCAGCCACTCGTAGAGTTCCTCGGCGTGAAGATTGGCTTGCTCGGTGATCGTGAGTTGCGTGCCCTCGTCGATCCATTCGTCGTGACCCGACATCGCGCAGAGGTCGTGCCACTGCTGGGCGGTCCCGCATCCGAGCGCCACCAGGCCGTCGGCGGCCTGCGCCACTCCCGGCACCGTGGGCTTGCGCTCGGTGCGCCACGGCCTGCCGAGCATGTCGAAGAACGTCACGGGATAGTAGGTGAGGCAGAGGATCTGGGTCTCCAGCATCGACAGGTCGACGAGTTCCCCGTGCCCGTCACGCAGACTGCGGGCGCGAAACGCCAACGTCATCGCGGCGGCATAGGCGCCGGAGACCCAGTCCCCCACCTGACCGCCGACGTGGACCGGAGCCCTGTCCTGCGAACCGCGTCCGATGCCGATCGCCCCGCCGGACCACGCCTGCAGGGTGAACTCGGTCGCGGGCCGGTCCCGCCACGGGCCGTCGAGCCCAAACGGCGTGATGGCCGTGACGATCAGGTGTGGATACCGCTGCCGGATCGCCGACGGAGCGAGGGCGTCGAGCCCGGCCAGTCGCGAGCCTCTGGACCAAAGGACCACGTCCGCCGATGCCAACAGGCGCTCAAGGAGTTCGAGATCGTCCGCGTCCTCGGGATCTGCGACCACGCTGCGTTTCGAGCAGGCGAGGAAGCTGAACAGCGCGCCGTCGTCTCCCGATTCGATGGTCGCGCCCGACGCCGACCAGCTGCGTAGCGAGTCACCCTCGGGGGTCTCGACTTTGACGACGTCGGCCCCGCCGTCAGCGAGGATCTTGGTGGCGTAAGCCCCAGGGATCCCGCTCGACAGGTCGACGACGACACACCCGCGGAGCGGGGTGGCCGACTCCACCGGTTAGTCCTTCTTCTTTCGGTTCTTCTTGCTGAGCCGGAAGTCGGGCGGGAACTTGCTGTCGTTGTCGTTGACCGCGGCGGCCAGCCCGCTGTCGATGGACTCGTTCATGTCCAGGTCGTCGACGCTGTCAGCGGTGACGCCACTGCCCATGGACTCGAAGAACGCGCTCAGCAGGCTGCCCATGTACTCACCCTGGTGCTGCTTGTAGATCTCGAAGAACACCTTCTGCATGTAGACGGTGTCGACGGGACGGTTGCGGGCGCACGCCAGCGCGTACTTCGCGGTCTCCGCCTCGAGATCGTCGCGCGCGACCACCTTGTTGAGGAAGTTGCACTTCTCCATGTCCTCGGCGGTGAAGGGCCTTCCGGTGAAGACCATCTCCTGGAATTTGCGAAGACCCATCATCTGAACCCACGTCCACATCCGCGGGCCCCACCCGTAGTACCGGAAGGAGGGATGGCCGAAGAGTGCGTCGTCGGAGGAGATCACCAGATCGGCGTCGGCACACTGGTAGAAGTGCCAGCCGTAGCAGTACCCCTTGGCCTCGACGATGCTGATCTTCTTGAGCTCCTGCAGCGGACGGTTGCCCGCCTGGACGTTGGCGTACCACCCGCTGATGGTGGCGCCGTTGCGGAACGAACCCTTCGGCGGGTACTCGACGCCCATGCCATCGACCTTGAGTTCGCGCAGTCGCTTCTCGGGTTCGTCGACGCCCTCCATGAACTCGGGCAGGTCGGCGCCGCTGCCGAGGTTGTCACCGACCCCGCGGATCACCACGACCTTCACGTCATTGTCGACGGACGCCGCACGCACCACGTCCGCATAGCGCAGCCGGGCATCCGACGTCGGCGCGTTGAGGAACTCCGGCCGGTCGAACGTGATGGTCGCGATCTTGGTCTTGGGATCCTTCTCGTAGCGGATGATGTCCTCGGCCGATGGCCTCTTGTTCTTCGACATCAGCTGTTCCTCAGCCCATTCCGGCCGCGGCGTGGGTACTGAACGAAGGACTTGCCGTCAGCACTTCGGGCCCTTGATCGGTGATGAGCACCGCGTCGCGGGTGAAGACGCCACCGACACCCTCTTCCCAGACGTAGCCGGTGACGGCCAGAACGAGGCCGGGGTCGAGCCGTTCGGATGCCGCGGTGGCGGGAAGGTGCTGCGAGACGACCGGCGAGTCGAACCCGAGGCCGAGGCCGTGCGCGACGGGCATCGGAGGCAACGGCTCACCGGCGGCATCGTAGGCCGCCAACAGGTCGGCGGCTGCGGCACCGGGTCGACAGGCCGCAACGAGTCTGTCCCACAGGTTGTTCGAGCGTCGGTACAGCTTGTCCGCACCGTCGACGTCACCGACTGGCCAGGTGCGACCAACTTCGCCGACATATCCGTCGGCGAGCGAACCCGCGGCGAAGGCCACCAGATCGCCGGATTCGATGCGCCCGCCGGTTCGATCCCGCCGCCACGGATGCGTGCGCGAAGTCACCCATGCGCCATCCTGGGTGGCCGACGTGCTCACGCCGCCCGCCGCCATCGCCTCGAGCATCGCGCCGGTCAGTGCGTGCTCGGTGACGCTGGTCGACAGCTCGGAAACCGCTGCCGCGAGCCCATTCTCGGCGACCCGCAAGGCAGCGGACAATGCGGTGACCTCGGCTGCCGACTTGATCCGCCGTGCGGTGCGCATGGCGAGCTCACCGTCGACCAACTCGGCGTTCGGGAAGGCCATCGGGAGCAGCTGCCCGAACGTCGGTGACAGCGCGTCGGTTCCGACGCGACGGGCCGTGGCGGCGCCGTCGATGTTCTTCAGCACCTCGATGAGAGTCATCGGGTTCCACGCCAGGCCGTACAGATGGTCGTGGTCGATCTCCTCGGGCATGCCCTCGTCCCACGTACTGTTCAGATGGATCTCACCGGTGGCACGGACTACGACGCAGATTGGGGCGAAGGGCCGTGTCCCCGCGACCCAGAGTTGCGGCGCACCCGTCACGTAGCGGATGTTGGCCTGGCGCCCGAGTACCAGCACGTCGAGATCGTGCTCGGCCATCTGGGCCAGCGCGCGTTCGCGCCTGCCGGTGCGGAGCGCTCGATCGTCCGCCAGGATCTCGAGCGCCATCAGATGTCTCCGTACGGCGCGTAGGGATAGTCGGTGATCGAGCTGTTCCCGTCCTCGGTGATGACCACGATCTCCTCGCTTCGATATCCGCCGGTGCCGTCCTCCCAGACGACCGGCTCCAACACCAGCACCATGCCGGCGGGGAAGACGAAGTTGTCGTCGAACTCCTCGCCGAGATCGGTACCGATCATGGGCATCTCTGCGGCGTTCGTGCCGATGCTGTGCCCAAGGTAGAAGTGCGGCAGCCACGGTTTGTGACCACCGGCCGCGGCGATCGCGGCCCTGGCCAGATCGCCCGACGTCGCCCCCGCCTTGGTGACCGCCAGCACCGCGTCGAGAATGTGGCGCCACTGCCGGAACTGGTCCTGCTGACGTTCGGTGGGTTCCTCCCCCACCAACCACGTCCGGCCCATGTCCGAGCAGTACCCCTCGTAGGTGATGCTGACGTCGGTCCAGAGCACGTCGCCCTTCACGAGCTCTCGCTCGGTGGTCAGCAGCGGCAGCGCCAGATCACCGGTGGTGGTCCAGACCCCCTCGGCTCTCGAGTTCGGCATCACCTGCCATATCGCCTCGAGCATGTTCGCCGTGGCGCCCAGTTCGAATGCCCGCCTGACGAATTGCGCCGAGAGGTCGATCTGCCGCACCCCTGGCGCCAGCGCCTGCTGCACCTCGGCCGCCGCCTGTTCGGTGATCCGGCACGCCTTGCGAATGCAGGAGATCTGATCGAGCGTCTTCACCAGCTTGGCGGGCCCGACGACCAGAGCCGCATCCGACGGCGGGCCCCCGGGGAACAGTCGGCCCGCGGCGCGGCGCATGGCGCCCGTCATCTCGTCCACCGCAATCGTGCCGCGCCGCGGAACGAGGTCGGCGAGAACCTTGGCGAAATGCTCGACGCCCTCGTCGATTTCGACGTACAGCGGACCGTGAACGTGAT
>NZ_JBOGDD010000613.1:0-5984 GCF_050701675.1 Mycobacterium sp.
CCATCACCCGACGCGTGCAACACGAGCCGAGCGCCGTCGGGTACGCACTGTTCGGACATCCGCCCACCGACGACGCCGAACTCGTCAACCTCGCCCGGCTACTGGACGACATCGAAAGGCAGGTCGCCAACTCGTGACTCAACCCAAGACTTCGGCATCCGATCAGGACGGCGCCCGAAACGCCTTGCTGGCGTTGCGTTCCGAGATCGCCAAGGCAGTCGTCGGACAGGATGCGGTGGTGAGCGGGCTGGTCATCGCACTGCTGTGCCGCGGCCACGTACTCCTCGAGGGGGTGCCCGGTGTCGCCAAGACCCTGTTGGTCCGCACCTTGTCTGCGGCCCTGCAGCTCGAGTTCAAGCGCGTGCAGTTCACCCCCGACCTGATGCCTGGCGACGTGACGGGATCGTTGGTCTACGACGCCCGCACCGCCGAGTTCGAGTTCCGAGCGGGCCCGGTGTTCACCAATCTGCTCCTGGCCGACGAGATCAACCGGACGCCACCCAAGACGCAGGCGGCGCTGCTCGAGGCCATGGAGGAGCGACAGGTCAGCGTCGACGGCGAGCCGCGGCCGCTGCCCGACCCGTTCATCGTCGCGGCGACGCAGAACCCGATCGAGTACGAGGGCACCTACCAGCTGCCGGAGGCGCAGCTCGACCGCTTCCTGTTGAAGCTCAACGTGCCGCTGCCGCCGCGCGATCAGGAGATCGCGATTCTGTCAAGGCATGCAAGCGGTTTCGACCCGAGGGACCTCTCGGCCATTCGGCCGGTGGCGGGCCCGGCGGAGCTGGCAGCGGGCCGCGAGGGCGTGCGTCAGGTTCTGGTGGCCGACGAGGTGATGGGCTACATCGTCGACATCGCAGGGGCGACGAGGCGTTCCCCGTCGTTGCAACTCGGGGTCTCGCCCCGCGGCGCGACGGCTCTGCTGGCCACCGCGAGGTCGTGGGCGTGGCTGTCGGGACGCAACTACGTGACACCAGACGACGTGAAGGCGATGGCACGTCCGACGTTGCGGCACCGCATCGCGCTACGCCCGGAGGCCGAGCTCGAGGGAGCCACCCCCGACGGAGTCCTCGACGGGATCCTGTCCGCGGTGCAGGTACCGCGCTAGTGGTGCTCACCGGCCGCACCGGGCTGGTTGCGGCGATCTGCGTCTTGCCGATCGGCGTATCGCCGTGGCCTGCAGTGGCATTCGTGGTCCTGCTGGGGCTGCTCCTGCTGGCGGTCGCGGTCGACGTGGCGTTGGCGGCGAGCGCCAGACGGCTGCGCTTCAGCAGGCTTGGTGACGGGGCGGCGCGGCTTGGCGAGCCCGTCGCCGCCGCATTGATCATCGAGAATCCAGGGCGACGGGAGTTCCGCGGCAGGGTGCGGGACGCGTGGGCACCGTCGGCCCGCGCCGAACCACGCACCCACGAGGTGCGTGTCATGGGCGGACAACGACTCCGAGTGGACACGACGCTGCGGCCCATCCGTCGCGGCGACCAGCACTCGGCGCTGGTCACCGCGCGCTCGCTCGGACCGCTTGGGCTGGCGGGCAGGCAGTGCTCGCACCGCGTGCCTGCGCAGGTACGGATCCTTCCCCCGTTCCTGTCGCGCAAGCACCTTCCGTCCCGGCTGGCCAAGCTGCGCGAGCTCGACGGCGCGATCCCGGTGTTGATCCGCGGCAAGGGCACCGAATTCGACTCGCTGCGGGAATACGTGGTCGGTGACGACGTCCGCTCCATCGACTGGCGTGCCACGGCCCGGCGGGCAGACGTCGTGGTCCGAACCTGGAGGCCGGAACGGGACCGCAGGGTCGTCATCGTCCTCGACACCGGACGGACGTCGGCCGGCCGTGTCGGCATCGATCCGACGGCGAGCGACCCGAGCGGCTGGCCCCGGCTGGACTGGTCGATGGATGCCGCGCTGTTGTTGGCGGCGTTGGCATCTCGCGCTGGCGACCACGTCGACTTCGTGGCGCACGACCGGGTGCCGCGGGCGGGTGTGTACAACGCGACTCGCACCCAACTGCTACCTCAGCTCGTCGAGGCGATGGCGCCGCTGCAGCCCGCGTTGATCGAGTCGAACGCACCTGCGATGGTCGCGACGATTCAGCGGCGCATCAGGCAGCGTTCGCTGGTGGTTCTGCTGACCGACCTGAATCCCTCGGCGCTCGACGAGGGTTTGATGGGCGTTCTTCCGCGCCTCTCGTCGAGGCATCAGGTGGTGATCGCCGCCGTCAGCGATCCCCGCGTGGATCTGCTGGCGGCCGGTCGCGCCGACGCCGCACAGGTGTACGACGCCGCTGCGGCAGAGCGTTCCCGCAACGACCGCAACGCCATCGCCACGCGGCTGCGGCGCCACGGCGTCGACGTGGTCGACGCGATGCCCGACGACCTGGCCCCGGCGCTGGCCGACCGCTACCTGGCGATGAAGGCCAGCGGCAAGCTGTAGCGCCCCCACCCGCGAGCAGGTTGGTCAGCCCGTCGGCACCAGATCCGGCGCGTTGTCCACGTCCCCGGTCTCGCCCGCGCGAACCGCCTTGCGCCCGAAGTGGATCACGTAGGTGAGGAAGGCGATCTCGGCCGCGACGCCGACCGCGATGCGCAGTGCCGTTGGCAGCGAAGACGGCGTGACAAGTGCCTCGATGAGACCGGACACCAGCAGCACGACGACCAGCCCGACGGCGACCGACACGACGGCACGGCCCTGCTCGGCGAGGACCTGCCCGCGGGGGCGGTCACCGGGAGAGACGACCGACCAGCCGAGTCGCATCCCGGCGGCCGCGGCGAGGAACACGGCGGTCAGCTCGAGCAGCCCGTGGGGGGCGAGCAGGCCGAGGAAGACGTCGGCCTTGTCGGCGTCGAACATCAGCCCGCCGACCACCCCCAGGTTCGCGGCGTTCTGGAAGAGAACGTACGGAATCGGCAGGCCGAGGAATATCGCGTAGACGATGCACTGGGCGGCCACCCACGAGTTGTTGATCCACACGCGCAGGGCGAAGGAGCCTGCCGGATTCTCGCGGTAGTACGAGGCGAACTCGTGGTTGACCAGTTCGGTGATGTCCGACGGCGTTCCGACCGTGGCCTGCACCTCGGGATTGCCCGCCACCCAGACGCCGATGACCGTGGCGACGGCGAAGAACACGACGGCGCAGGAGAGCCACCACCGCCAGGACCGGTAGGCGGCGACGGGGAAGGACACGGTCCAGAAGCGGGTGAACTCGCTCCACAGCGGGGCATGGGCGCCGGTGACGGCTGCGCGTGCGGTGGCGACCAGCCCCGACAAGGTGCCGACCAGCACCGAGTCGGCCGAGTCGCTGCGCACCATCGACAGGTGGGTCGACACCCGTTGATAGAGGTCCACCAGCTCGTCGACCTCGGCGCCGGTCAGCTTGCGGCGTCGCTTGACCAGGAACTCGAGCCGGTCCCACGCCGGCCGGTGGGCCAGCACGAAGGCGTCGACGTCCACTCCACGAACACTAGTAGCGTTGGCTCCTATGGTGGCCCAGCCGGAGCCGATGATCACGGGCGACGCCGTGGTGCTCGACGTTCAGATCGCGCAGCTGCCGGTGCGCGCGCTGGCCGCGTTGATCGACCTCACCGTCGTCTTCATCGGCTATCTCGTCGGCGTCACGCTGTGGGCCGTCACGCTCTCGACCCTCGACGACGCCCTTTCGGCGGCGGTACTCATCATCTTGACGGTCCTGGCCATCGTCGGGTATCCACTGATCTTCGAGACCACGACCAGGGGCCGGTCTCTTGGCAAGATGGCACTCGGCCTGCGCGTCGTCTCCGATGACGGTGGTCCAGAACGGTTCCGCCAGGCGCTCTTTCGCGCACTGTCGGGATTCGTCGAGATCTGGATGTTCGCCGGGGGGCCTGCCGTGATCTGCAGCATGGTCTCGGCGCGAGGCAAGAGGATCGGCGACGTGTTCTCCGGCACCATGGTGATCAGCGAGCGTGGGCCCAAGCTGAGCACACCGGTTCCGATGCCGCCGGCGTTGGCGTGGTGGGCGTCGTCGCTGCAGCTGTCCGGGCTTCGGCCCGAACAGGCCGAGCTGGCGCGCCAGTTCCTTTCCAGGGCAGCACAGTTGCAACCGTCGTTCCGCGACCAGATGGCGTACCGCATCTACTCCGAGGTGCTCGCCCAGATCTCCCCGCCACCGCCCCCCGACGCGCCCCCACCGCTCGTGTTGGCCGCCGTTCTGGCCGAACGGCACAACCGGGAGCTGGCGCGGCTGCGACCCACCGCCGCCCCGCCGTGGCCCAGCCTTGGGCCGCCTGCCCCAGCACGGTTCGCCTACCCCGGCGCGGCAGTGACCCCGACGGGTCCGGCGCCACCCGCGCGGTCGGATGGGTTCACGCGCCCCGATTAATGGGACACCACTGTCCCATTTTGACCAAGCCGTGCTAGATTGAGGCACATGAGCGCACCAATACCGATCGAGGGTGGATCGCGCTCGAGAACCCGGAGGGCGATTCTCGATGCCGCGATGTCAGTGCTCGCCGAGAATCCCGCCGCATCGCTCGGCGACATCGCCACTGCCGCAGAAGTCGGACGCAGCACGCTGCACCGGTACTTCGCGGAGCGCTCGGACCTGCTTCGCGCAGTCGCGCTTCACGTACACGCGCTGAGCAACGCGGCAATCGAGCACGCAGAGCCCGATTGCGGACCCCCGGTCGAAGCGCTGCGCCGGGTGGTCGAGTGCCAACTCGACCTGGGGCCAATCGTCCCGTTCGTCTACAACGAACCGACCGTCACCTCGGACCCCGAGGTCGCAGCCGAACTCGACACCGGCGACGAGGTCATCGTCGAGGTGCTCGACCGCGCGGCCACGCAGGGTTCGGCGGGACCGCCGGGGTGGCCGCGACTGGTCTTCTGGGCCCTGCTCACCGCCGGATACGACGCCGCGAAGCAGGGCACCCCGCGCGTCCAGATCGTGGACGCCATCATGGCCAGTCTCACCCAAGGCACCATCAACCCGAATCAGTCTTGACGCCAACGGTTCTCAACCGGGCGTAGTTCTCAGGAGCAGGAATGTCCACCCAAGCGGACGTCGCGACGACGTCCACGAACACACCGCGCCGCGCCTGGTTCGCGCTGGCTGTTCTCATGTTGCCCGTGCTGCTGATCGCCGTCGACAACACCGTGCTCGCGTTCGCGCTGCCCAGCATCGCCGAGGAGTTCCGTCCGGCCGCCACCACCCAGCTGTGGATCGTCGACGTGTACTCGCTGGTGCTGGCCGCACTGCTGGTGACGATGGGCAGCCTCGGCGACAGGATCGGCAGACGCCGCCTGCTGGTGATCGGTGCGGCGGGCTTCGCCGTGGTATCCGCCGCGGCGGCGTTCGCACCGAGCGCCGAATACCTGGTCGCTGCGCGCGCTCTGCTCGGCGTCTTCGGCGCGATGCTCATGCCGTCCACGCTGTCGCTGATCCGCAACATCTTCACCGACGCGTCCGCGCGCAGGCTCGCCATCGCGCTCTGGGCGTCGTGCTTCACCGCCGGTTCCGCGCTCGGCCCGATCGTCGGCGGCGCGCTGCTGCAGCACTTCCACTGGGGTTCGGTGTTCCTGGTGGCCGTGCCGATCCTGCTCCCGCTGTTGGTGCTGGCGCCGCGGCTGGTTCCCGAGTCACGGGACCCGAACCCGGGACCACTGGACCCGGTCAACGTGCTGCTGTCGCTGACGACCATGCTTCCGATCGTCTGGGGCATCAAGTCCGCCGCGCACGACGGGTTCTCCTGGTTCGCGGTGGCCGCCTTTGCGATCGGCATCGGATCCGGGTTCCTCTTCGTCCGGCGCCAGCGGCGCAGTGCCACCCCGATGCTGGACGTCGACCTGTTCCGCTCGGCCCCCTTCACCTCGTCGATCCTCGCGAACTTCCTGTCGATCGTCGGGCTCATCGGGTTCATCTTCTTCATCTCGCAGCACCTGCAGCTCGTCCTCGGCCTGAGCCCGCTGGCCGCTGGCCTGGTGACGCTTCCCGGCGCCGTGCTCTCGATGGT
>NZ_JBOGDD010000614.1:0-5443 GCF_050701675.1 Mycobacterium sp.
GATTACCCCCACGCTCCGCGCCAAAAAGCGTGGGGGTAATCCACGTTCGGCGGAATGGAATCAGTGGCCTGGCAGCCCGATGTTGCGATAGTGCCGCAGCCGCGACGTCAACCGCTCGTCGGCGGTCATGGTGCGCAACGCGTGAAGTTCGCAGGCAATGGTCGTCGAGAGCCTGGCCGTGAAGTCGGACGGGGTGTCGGCGGCGTCCGTGTGTTCGGGCACGATCGCGTCGACGATCCCGTTGCGCAGCAGGTCTGCCGACCGAATGCCTTGCGCCGCAGCAAGTTCAGGGGCATGGTCGACGTCGCGGAAGACGATCGCGCTGGCGCCCTCCGGCGGCAGCGGCGCCAACCAGCCGTGCAGCGCGGCCAACACCCGGTCGGCAGGCACCATCGCCAGTGCGGGCCCGCCGCTGCCCTGGCCCAGCAGCACCGACACCGTCGGCGTGTCCAGCGTGACGAGTTCGGCGAGGGAGTTGGCGATCTCGCCGGCCAGTCCGCCCTCCTCGGCTTCGGCCGACAATGCCGGGCCGGGGGTGTCGATGACCAGCACCAGGGGCAGCCGTAACCCGGCCGCCAACGCCATTCCGCGCCGCGCCTCGCGCAGTGCCTGCGGGCCAACGAGCCCGCCGCCGACGCCCCTCTGCTGCCCGACCACCACCGCGGGCTGCCCACCGAAGCGCGCCAGGGCCAGCAGCGTGGTGGCGGCCTCGCCGTGTCCGCCGGTCCCCGACAGCAGCACCCTCTCTGTGGTGCCGTGCCGCAACAGGTAGCCGATGCCCGGCCGGTCGGGACGCCGCGAGGACTCCACCGAATCCCAGGCGGGTACGTCGGCGATGGGTTCCGGTGCCGGCGCCTCGGGTGGTGGACCGGGCCTGTCGGAGAGCACCTTGAGCGCCCGATCCAGCGTCGTGCGCAGCAGTTCGATGGGGACGACGCCGTCGATCACGCCGTGGCGGTGCAGGTTCTCCGCGGTCTGGATGCCCGCAGGGAAGGGCTCGCCGTAGAGATGCTCGTACACGCGCGGTCCGAGGAAGCCGATCAGGGCGCCCGGTTCGGCCGCGGTGACGTGTCCTAGCGAACCCCAGGAGGCGAACACCCCGCCCGTCGTCGGATGCCGCAGGTACACCAGGTAGGGGAGGTGCGCCTGTTTGTGCAGCTCGACCGCCGCGGCGATCTTGACCATCTGCAGGAACGCCACCGTGCCCTCCTGCATGCGCGTGCCGCCCGAACTCGGCGACGCCACCAGCGGCAGGGCCTCGGCGGTCGCACGTTCGATCGCCGCGGTGATCCGCTCCGCAGCGGCCACCCCGATTGATCCGGCCAGGAAGTCGAACTCACTCGCGACGACGGCCACCCGGCGACCGAACACCGTCCCCTCGCCGGTCAGGACCGATTCGTCGAGCCCGGTCGCGGCCCTGGCCTGCGCGAGTTCGCGCCGATATTCCGCGCCGGCGCCGACGTCGAGGGGTTCGACGTCCCAGCTGACGAACGACCCCTCGTCGAGGACGGCGTCGCGCAGCGCAAGGGCACCGATCCGGCTCACGGAGCAAGGCTATCGGGCGGCTCGATAGGCTGACCCCATGATTGGTGTGACCCGTGACGGTGCCGTGTTGACGTTGGAGATGCAACGGCCCGAGCGACGCAACGCGTTGAACAACGAATTGGTCGACGGACTGCGGGAGGCGATCGAGAAGGCCGCCGCCGAGGACGTGCGAGCGATCGTCCTCACCGGCCAGGGTCACGTCTTCAGTTCGGGTGCGGACCTGTCCGGCGGGCAAGGCATCGCCGACAAGCTTCCCGACAAGGCCAGGGCGCTCAACATCGCGATCGATCAGGCGCCCGTTCCCGTCATCGGCGCGATCAACGGACCGGCCATCGGCGCCGGTGTCATCCTCTCGATGATCTGCGATTTGCGCGTCGCCGCCCCCGAGGCGTACTTCCAGTTCCCCGTCGCGAAATACGGCATCGCGCTGGACAACTGGAGTATTCGCCGGCTGACGTCGCTCGTCGGAGCGGGCCGGGCCCGCGGCATGCTGATGGCCGCCGAGCGACTCACGTCCGACGCCGCGCTGCAGACCGGAATGGCCAACCGCATCGGCACGCTCGCCGACGCGCAGGCCTGGGCGCAGGAGATCGCCGGTTTCGCGCCGCTGGCACTGCAGCACGCCAAGCGCGTGCTCAACGACGACGGCGCCTACGAGGATGCGTTGCCCACCCACAAGGAACTCTTCGACCGCGCATGGTCGAGTTCGGACATCATCGAAGCGCAGGTCGCGCGCATCGAGAAGCGGCCGGCCAAGTTCCAGGGCGCCTAGGTGTTCTGGCGCGCCGCCCGGCTCGTCGGCGGGACCGCAGCGGTCGTCGCCGGTGGCTGGGCGCTGCGTGCGTTCTCTGGCACACCAGAGGCGTTGGGCGCATCGCCGGTCGAGATCGGCGCGGTCGCCAAGCGGTCGCCGAACTACCACGACGGCGTGTTCGCCAACCTCGAACCCGCGTCGGACGCCGGCATGACCCGTCAGCAGCAGTTCATGCTGGTCCGCGAGGTCGTCGGCGCGAGCTCCGACCAGCATCCGGCGCAGCCCGTCCCGCTGATCACCCCGGACCCCAGCGTGGTCGCAGGCAGCCTCGCCGTCACCTGGTACGGCCACTCGTCGGCGATCATCGAGGTCGACGGCTACCGCATCCTCGCCGACCCGGTGTGGAGCGACCGCTGCTCACCGTCGCGCGCGGTCGGCCCGCAGCGTCTGCACCCGGTCCCCGCCGAGCTGGAGGCGTTGCCCGCGATCGACGCCGTGATCATCAGCCACGACCACTACGACCACCTCGACGTCGACACCGTCAAGCAGCTGGCCCTGACCCAGCGGGCCAAGTTCTTCGTGCCGCTCGGCATCGGCGCACATCTGCGGACCTGGCACATTCCCGAAGAACGCATCGTCGAACTCGACTGGAACGAGAGCGCCCGACTCGGTGAGCTCGAGCTGGTCTGCACGCCAGCGCGGCACTTCTCTGGCCGCTTCCTGACGCGCAACGTCACGCTGTGGTCGTCGTGGGCGATCGTCGGCCCCAGGCACCGCGCCTTCTTCGCCGGCGACACCGGCTACTCCAAGAGCTTCGCGGACATCGGGTCCGACCACGGATCGTTCGACGTCACCCTGATGCCGGTGGGCGCCTACCACCCGGGTTGGCCCGACATCCACATGAATCCGGAGGACGCGGTCCGCGCGCACCGCGACGTCACCGACGCCGGGCTGCTGGTGCCGATCCATTGGGCGACGTTCCGGCTGGCGCCGCACCCGTGGTCCGAGCCCGTGGAGCGGCTGCTGGTGGCCGCGGCGGGCGAGGGCGTTGCGGTGGCGGTGCCGAGGCCGGGGCAGCGCATCGAAGCGCCAACGGACTCCGGAGCGTCGGCCTCGTTGGACCCATGGTGGCGTACCTGAGCGGCTAACGTGCTGGTGTGCGCCGCTCATCGAGGTCTCGCCTTGTCGTCTCGCTCGCCGTCCTGGCGTTGATCGCGGGATGTGACTCGAAGTCCGCCGAGCAGGCGGCACCGTCGAGCAGCCCGTCCAGCAGCGCCGTGCCCGCCCCCATCCCGCCGCCGTTGGTTCCGGCAATGCCGTTGCCGGACAACGCCGTCGAGAACGCGGTCGCCAAGCTCGACGGCATCGCCGACGAGCTGATGAAGAGCTCGGGCATCCCCGGCCTGGCCGTCGCCGTAGTCCACGGCGGAAAGACGGTCTACGCCAAGGGATTCGGCGTCAAGGACGTCCGTAACGGCGGTGGCCCCGACAACAAGATCGACCCCGACACCGTGTTCCAGCTCGCGTCGCTGTCCAAGCCGCTGGGGTCTACCGTCGTCGCGCATCAGGTGGGGCTGGGCGCGATCAGTTGGGACACCCCGATCGTCGACGAGCTGCCGTGGTTCGCGCTGAAGGATCCGGTGGTCACCAAGATGGTGACCGTCGGCGACATGTACTCGCACCGGTCCGGCCTGCCCGACCACGCGGGTGACCTACTCGAAGACCTTGGCTACGACCGGCGCTACGTACTGGAACACCTTCGCCAGCTTCCGCTGGACCCGTACCGGATCTCCTACGCCTACACCAACTTCGGGCTGACCGCGGGCGCCGAGGCGGTGGCCACCAGCGCGGGCAAGTCGTGGGAGGACCTCAGCCAGGAGGTCCTCTACGGGCCGCTCGGAATGACCTCGACCAGTTCGCAATTCAGCGACTACGAGGCAAGGACCGACAAGGCCGTCGGGCACATCCACGTCGACGACGCCTACAAACCGCTCTACGTCCGCGACGCCCAGGCCGAGGCGCCTGCCGGTGGCGTGAGCTCGTCGGCGAACGACATGACCAAGTGGCTCACCATGATGCTGGCCAACGGAAGCTTCAACGGTCAGCAAGTCGTCGACGCCAAGGCGCTGTTGCCAGCCATCACCCCGCAGATCGTGTCCGACCGCGCGAGCGAGCCCGCCATGCGCTCCGGGTTCTACGGCTACGGATTCAACGTGGGCACGACGTCGGCGGCCCGTCAGCAGCTCAGCCACTCCGGAGCCTTCGAACTCGGCGCGGGCACCAACTTCGTGATCATCCCGTCCGCCGACGTGGCGATCGTCGCGCTGACCAACGCCACACCGTCGGGCATCCCCGAGACGCTCACCGCCGAGTTCGCGGATCTGGTGCAGTTCGGCGAGGTTCGCCAGGACTGGCGCGGACTGTACGGGGCGGCGTTCAAGCAGATGGAGGCCCCGGAGGGCTCGCTGGCCGGCCAGAAGCCGCCAGCGAACCCGGCCCCCGCCCCTGCCATACCGTCGTTGGTGGGCACCTACGACAACGCCTACTGGGGTCCGGCCACGGTCGCGGAGGCGAACGGAAAGCTCACTCTCGCAATCGGACCGCGCGAGACACTCGAGCTGACGCACTGGGACGGCAACGTGTTCACGTTCGTCCCGACCGGTGAGAACGCGCCACCAGGATCGATCTCAAAGGCCACCTTCGCAGGCGGCAACGTGACGCTCGAGTTCTACGACGCCGAGGAGATGGGCACCTTCACCAGGGCGCCAGGCCGATGACCGCCGCGCTGGCGACGGGTCTGTCCGACGCCGAGGTCGCGCAGCGCGTCGCCGAGGGCAGGACCAACGACGTGCCCACCAGGGCCGCCCGCAGCGTCGAGGAGATCGTCCGCGCCAACGTCTTCACCAGGATCAACGCGATCCTCGGCGTCCTGCTGGTCATCGTGCTGTCCACCGGTTCGTTCATCAACGGTCTCTTCGGCATCCTCATCGTCGCCAACAGCGCGATCGGCATCATCCAGGAACTCCGGGCCAAGCAGACCCTGGACAAGCTCGCGATCGTGGGGCAGGCGAAACCCGTGGTGCGCAGGCAGTCCGGGACCGCAGCGCGGCTGCCTAGCGAGGTGGTGCTCGACGACGTCATCGA
>NZ_JBOGDD010000615.1:0-11039 GCF_050701675.1 Mycobacterium sp.
AGCCGATTCTGTGCGGCTTCCGCGTGGTAAGTATCCGGCTGCGCACCCCTATCGTGTCAATATGCGGCTTCGCACAGCGTGGCTATGCGATTCCGCACGAGGGACGCACTCATCTTGACAGTCGAACTCGACGGGTGTTTGGCTGACTTCCAATTCAAATGGCCGTCCCGGCTGGAGACATTTCGAGGTCCACCCCTGACGATTGGAAACGCGCGCCATGTCAGAGATCGTAAATTCTGCAACGTCACGAGATCCCCTCGAGCGTCCCATTTCGCGACAAGACCGACCGCAGACCCGATTCACTCTCGACCGGCGCTGGCGGATTTTCCTCCTGCTCCTCGTGATCGGTTCGGTCAGCTATATAGACCGAGTCAGCATCTCGGTCGGTATGCCGTTGATCGCCGATGAATTTGGTCTGAACCCGCAACAACAGGGGTACGTGCTGAGTGCGTTCTTTTGGACCTATGCAGTCTTCCAGATCCCCGGAGGGTGGGCAGCGGACCGCTACGGTCCGCGTCGCGTGATCGGCTCGGTGATGCTGCTGTGGGCTGTGATTCAGACAGTGACCGGACTGGCTGCGAACACCATTCAGTTGGTGGTGATGCGGGTATTCCTGGGCGCGGCCGAAGCGGCCCAACTTCCCTCCGGTGCCAAACTGAGTGCGCTTTGGCTAGCAAATCGCGAACGTGCGCGAGGGGCAGCGCTAATGAACTCCTCAGCGTCGCTCGGAAGTGCGTTCGGTGGACTGCTGGTCGGCGGGCTCATCTCGTGGCTAGGCGACTGGCGCGAGGCCTTCATCGTCGTCGGCGCCGGCGGCCTCGCGTTTGCCCTTGTCGCCTACTGGTATCTGCGCGATAGTCCGCAGGAACACCCGGGGGTCACAGCGCGGGAGTGCGACTTCATCGAAGCTGAGCTTGAGGCGGAGGCGATCGCCGATGCCGACGTGCTACCGGAGCATCCGACGTCGCCGATCAATTACCTGCGACAGCGGACGTTCTGGGCGATGGGACTTGGCTGGTTGTCAGCAAACTTGGTCTTCTATGGCCTGCTCACGTTCGGCCCGCTATACCTGTATCAAGAGCGTGGTCTGGACATCAAAACCATGGCAGGCGCCGTCTTCGTGATGTTCGGTGCAGGGTTCGTCGGAGAAAACTTTGCGGGTTGGATCGCGCAGAGGTGGCGAGAGCGAGGAGGAACTGCCAATGTCGTCATGCGCACGATCTTCTCGATCTCTGCTCTTGGATCGACCGCTGCGGTCGTCGGCGTTGCGTACGTGCCGAGCGCTGGAGCAGCGGTCGCGCTCCTAGCTGTCACGCTGTTCTTCCTCCGCTTCATGGGTCTGTACTGGAGCCTGCCTGCCACTCTCGCCGCTCGGCGACACGTCGGCATCGTCGGGGGGATGATGAACCTCTTTGCAAATATCGGCGGAATCGCCATCCCGCTCATAACAGGGGCAATCGTGAGCGCGACGGGGTCCTATTTCCCTGCACTGATGATGTTTGCCGGGGCCGGCATCGCCTATATGTTGTTCAGTCTGTCGATCGACTACAGCAAGAAACTTCCTGTGTGAGCCCCCCGTTCGCGGGGTGAGCTCCCCTTGCGCTGAACACGAGAACTACGTCGACCTCGGCCCCCGACGGGCTGGCCGAGAAGTTCCGGCTGGCCTGGAGTGTGTAGGTGCGTTGACGGCTGGCTAGACCACGCCGGTCGCGTCGAAGATCCAGGACATGTCGGCGTTGCCGAAGTCCTCCATCCACGTCGGCGGAGCGTGGTTGGCCAGGGCGCCCATATCCCAGTAGTCCTTCCACAGGGTGATCTTCCCGTTCTCGACCCGGTGCACCGTGACGAATCTCAGCACCGCGGATTCGCCCGTCTTCCAATGCCATTCCTCGTGGTGCTCGTACATGGCATCGACACCGTCGGCGACAAGCAACCCCGTGAAGTTCTCGTAGGAGGCCAGCGGTTCGAGGCCGATCTTGAGTCGCTTGACGATGTCCTCGGGGCCCTTCGCGGCGGCCGTCGGCCCCACCGGCATGTCGAGATAGATGCAGTCCTCGGAGAGGAACGACTTCAGTGACTCCCAGTCGCGTGCCGACAGTGCGGCCCACATGCCGAGAACCGTATCCTCAACCGACACTTGTCAACTCGTCTCTTTGCGTAGGGAGCGCGGGGGCCCGGTGGGCGGCGCGTAGGAATCGTCCGGTGCGGCTGCGGCCCACCAGTTCGGTGGCTTGGCCGTTCAGGAACACCGCGCGGCCTCCGACGAACACTGCCTTGACGGTGTCGTCGTTGCGGTTGACCATTCGCGACAACCCGCCGTATTGCGCGACGGGTTCCTCCGCGTAGTCGTCGAGCCGCTCGTCGAGGCGGGCAGGATCGATGATCACGACGTCGGCGCGGTCACCGATGCGCAGATGGCCCGCGTCGAGGCGGTACCAATCGGCCAACTCGCCGGTGAGGCGGTGCACGGCCTGCTCGACGGTCATGAACGGATGTCCCGATGCCTCCGCGTCGCGAACGTGGCGCAGCAACCGCAGTCCCATGTTGTAGAACGCCATGTTCCGCAGATGGGCGCCCGCGTCGGAGAAGCCCATCTGGACGCCGGGGTCGCGCGCGAGCTTCTTGAGCACCTCCGGGCGGTGATTGGAGATGGTGGTGCGCCACCGCAGCGCCTTGCCGTGCTCGAGCACCAGATCGAGGAACGCGTCGACGGGATGCAGGCCGCGGTCCACACCGACCTCCCCGAAGGACTTGCCGATCACTGCCGCATCGGGACAGTCGACGATGTCGGCGTCGAAGAAGTCGCGGTGCCAGACCCGTACCCCGAACTTGCTCTCGTAGTCCTTGCGGAACCGGCGCCGGTACTCCTCGTCGCGCATCATCTCGTCGCGCTCGACCTGGTCGCTCAGGTGCAATGCCGCAGCGCCCGAACCGAACTCCTCGAAGATCACCAGGTCGATGCCGTCGGCGTAGACCTCGAACGGCACGGGTAGATGCTGCCACCGGAAGTCGGCTCCGAGGCGGTTGACGAACCGCGCGACCGGGCCCATCATCAGGACCGCGTAGGGATTGGACTTCACGTCGGCCGCCGACAGCAGGCTGGTCTTGAGCGGGTTGCGGAAGAGGCCGAGCGACTGGGCGATCTGCGACCCAAGGTTCAGCGGGTTCTCGATGTCCGGGCCGGACTGCAGAACGCGTCCTGCCTTGCGCAACAACGACTTCAGCCTGCGCTGCTCGCGAGGCTTGGCATACGTGGACGGTAGCGTGCGGGAACGGCAGACGTCACCGTCGAGCTTGTCGAAGAGCAGCTGCATCGACGACATCCCGACGAAGCCTGCATCGAGCGCCTCGGCGAGCATGCGCTCCATCTCGGACTGCTCGCTGCGGCTGGGTCGCTCGCTCTTGCGGGTCGCGCGGTCAAGACCCATCACGGCGGTCCGCATGTCGGAGTGTCCGATGAATGCCGCCAGGTTCGGGCCGAGCGGCAGCGCCTCCAGCGCGTCGACGTACTCGTCGCAGGTACGCCAGGTCTTGTGTTGGCTGACTGCGGCGATCACGTGGTCGCGGGGGATGGCCTCGACGCGGCCGAACAGGTCGCCCGCCTGCGTGCCGTCCACGTGAATGGTCGACAGCGAGCAGGATCCGAGCATCACGGTGGTCACGCCGTGGCGCAGGGATTCGGCCAGCGCGGGACCGCCCAGCACCTCGACGTCGTAGTGGGTGTGGATGTCCAGTATGCCGGGGAGCACCCAGTTGCCGGTCGCGTCGATGACCTGCGGACAGCCCGTCTCGTCGAGGTCGTCAGCCGAGATCGCGACGATATGGCCGTCGCGGATGCCGAGGGTGCGCACCGCGGAGGCGGCGCCGGAGCCGTCGAACCAGCGGCCGTTCCTGATGATCGTGTCGTAGCTCACTCCGTCATAGAACAGCCGCGCAGCACCGGTGTCAACGAAATCGTGAACACTTTCTCAAAATTGTCTACTGCTCTACCCAGGCATCGGGGCGGCGGCCGTCGACGTCGGTGAATCCGTACTCGCGGGAGAGTTCGACCGAGCTCGCCGAACGCTGATTCCAGCGAGCCCGGTCGGGGTCCGCCGCAATGGCTGCCACCCCACGGCCGAGGAAGCGGGGCGTCTCGGACTCCGTGAAGGCGGCGGGCGCGGTCGGGCCCCCGTCGGCCCGCCCCGGTTCCAGGGCGTCGCGCCACGTCGGCTCGGTCACGGCGTAGTTCTCCAGCATCATCTCCGAGCGCAGCCAGCCCGGCGTCACCGCGACGGCGGTGCAGCCGAACTGAGCGAGGTCGTGTCCCTGACTGAACGCGATCCGGTTCACCGAGACCTTCGCCAGGTCGTAGAACGCCGACAGCCGGTAGTTGTGCGCGTTGAACTCGGCCGTGCCATCCGTCACCTCGACCAGCAGTCCGCCGGGCCTGCCGATCAGCAGCGGCAGCAGGCAGTGCGACGTGATGAGGTGGGTGTCGACGCCGAGGCGCAGGATTCGCAGCCCGTCGTCGAGGTCGTGCTCCCACATCGGCCGATTCCACGTCGATGGCGGTCCCTTGAGGATCTCGGCGCCCCAGATGTCGTTGACGAGGACGTCGATGGCGCCGTAGTCACGGCGGAGACGATCAGCCAAGGCGCTCACCTGTGCGATGTCGAGATGATCAGTGGGGATGGCGACGCCGACGCCTCCGAGCTCGGCGACGAGTTGCGCTGTCTCCTCGATGGTTTCGGGTCGGTCGTAGTCCGAAGGCAGCTCAACGACGGAACTGGTGCGACCCGTGCAGACCACCGTGGCCCCCGCCTCGCCGAGCGCAGCCGCGATCCCGCGGCCCGCGCCACGGGTCGCGCCGGCGACCACGGCCACGCGGCCCGCGAGAGCGGTTCGGCTGACCTCCGATGACATGACGTCGAGTATCGCCGTCAGTGCCGTCTCCCATCGCAAGTTCAGAATCTCGGGGCATACTCGCGTGGGTGACCCCACTGCAGCGTTACATCGCCGAAGAGATCGCGACCGACCACGTCGACGGCCTGATGTCCAGACGCGAAGCGATGCGGCGTCTGGCCCTCATCGGTGTCGGCGCCGCCGCCGCGAGCACGCTCATCGCCGCCTGCAGCAAGGACAGCAAGGACGGCGCTGACACCAAGCCCACGGCCGACGCGCCCGTGACCTCCAGCGGCGCGGCGACCGCGCAGGCCATTCCGCCCGGCATCGAGAACGCACTGGAGACGACGCCGATCACGTGGGCGGGCCCGCGCGGCGAGCTTCAGGCAGCGTGGTCGGAGGCCACGACGCCCAAGGGAGCCGTCCTCGTCATCCACGAGAACAAGGGACTCACCGACTGGGTGCGTTCGGTGGCCGGCCGGTTCGCGGGCATCGGATACTCCGCACTCGCGATCGATCTGCTCTCGGCCCAGGGCGGCACGGCGACGTTCACGGACCCAGCCGAGGCGACCGCGGCGCTGAGCAAGATCTCGCCGGAGGACTTCACGGCGGACATGAAGTCCGGAGTGGAGGAGCTTCAGCGTCGGACCCAGGGGGCCAAGGTCGCGGCCGTCGGATTCTGCATGGGCGGCGGCCTGGTGTGGCAGCTGCTCGCGTCCGGTGAACCGCAGCTCGCGGCCGCCGTCCCGTTCTACGGCCCGCTGCCCGACGGCGCGGACTTCAGCGGATCCAAGGACGTCGCGGTGCTGGGGTTCTATGGCTCCAAGGACGCGCGCGTCACGGGCACGAAGGATGCCGCCCAGCAGGCACTCGACAAGGCTGGGCTGGTGAACCAGCTGGTCGTCGAGCAGGGCGCGGACCACGCCTTCTTCAACGACACGGGTGAACGCTACGACCCAACGGCCGCAGCCGATGCCTGGCAGAAGACCCAGGACTGGTTCACCAAGTACGTCGGCTAGGCGCGCCGTTCACGGCGCGAACTTCTACGGTCTACCCTCCGTGCTGCGAATCACGTTGCCCGCCAGAGAGATTCCCTTCACCGCCGGCAGCAGTTGGTGATCCCGCTCCGGCGGATGGTCGACGAGGGGTTCTGCCGGTGCCGCTGGATCGTTGCGTGCCAACCACCGTCGGTACGACGTTGCCGTCGGTTTTCCGCCAGCATGGGCGACTGTTACCTGCCTAACGTCGTCGTCATGGAAAATGATGTGCTCACGACCCCTGTAACGGCGGCCCTACGGACACCCGTCGTGTGGTTCATGGCGATCGCGGCGGCACTGGGCACAGCTTGCATCTATCCCCTTCAGCCAGCGATTGCCGTGGTGGCCGACACGCTGCACGCATTGCCTGCAGAGATTGGTATCGCCCTCGCATGTGGGCCAGTTGGCTACCTGGTGGGGCTGGCCCTGCTGGTACCGCTCGTTGACCGGTTTGCGCCAAGATACGTGCTTTCAACGCAATTCGGCGTGCTAGCGATCGCCTTAGCCGTCAGCGCCTGGGTCGGCACACCATGGCTTCTCGGCCTTGCTGTCGGAGTCGTCGGAGCCGGTTCCTCGGTCGGTGCGCAATTGAGTTCAGTCGCAGGTCGTTTCGCGGTACCTCAGCGGCGTGCCACGGTCCTGGGGATCGTCACCGCGGGAATCTCCGGGGGAATTCTCGCGGGACGGATCATAGGCGGCTGGCTTACCGACGTGATCGGCTGGCGCGGAACGCTTCTAGTGTTCGCCATCGCGTGCGTCGCCGTGGCAATTGCCGCCCGCGTCGTGCTGCCCGCGGCGGCGCCCAGCGCCGCATCGGGATACCTTGCCACGCTTCGGGCATTGCCCGGTCTGTATGTCCGGTTCGCCTCGCTTCGGCTCGCGGCCGGCCGTGGCGCCCTGTGGTTCTTCGCCTTCTGCGCAGTCTGGGCAGGCCTTGCGGTCGCGCTCTCAGAGCCTCCGTTCACGTACTCATCCGAACGGATCGGCCTCTATGCACTCGCCGGGCTGCTGGGCATCATCGCCACACGGATCGCCGGTGTCTGGACCGACCGTGTCGGAGCACGAAAGGTGATTCTCCTCGGACTCGTCATCGCGGTAGCCGCAGCGGCGGCACTGGGCGCATTCCTTTCGAACATCGCCGTTGCACTGGTCTGCCTCGGCCTGTTCGACGCCGGATTGTTCGCAGCGCAAGTGGCCAACCAGAGCACCGTCCTGGCCATCAATCCGGACGCGCCGGCGCGATTCAACAGTGCCTACATGCTCGTCTACTTCATCGGCGGCAGCCTGGGCACCGCCTTCGGTGCAGCAGCGGTGGAATGGTTCGGGTGGCACACCACGACCCTCGTCGCCGCAGCGGCGATAGCGGCCGCCGCGGCGATCACCGTGGCTGCCCGGATACAGCCATAGCCGGGGAGCGGAAACGTGGACTCAGCCACGCCCGCGAACCGTCCACGCATTGCCTCCGCTCACCTACGTCCCCCACGCCTCGTTTCGCCGACTAGGTTGATCGAATGGGCGCCCCGACACCCGGCCCGACGGACTCCGAACGCACCAGGACGCTGTGGTTCGCGCTGCTCCTCACCCTGACCAACGGGTTCATGGACGCTCACACGTTCTTCGTGCGCGGCGGCGTGTTCGCCAACGTCCAGACCGGAAACGTCATCTTCTTCGCCATCGACGCCTCCGAGCGGAAGGTGGCGGCCGCAATGGCCCACGTCTGGCCGATTCTCGCCTTCGGTGTGGGCGTCCTCCTCGCCTCCCACATCAAGTCCGGACGCGCCGAACGCGTCGTCACACATCCGCTGCGCTGGACCATGGCCGTGCAGGTGGTCGCCCTGGTGGTCATCGGCTTCGTTCCGGTGACCGTGGCGCACAGTTACGTCACGGTGCCGATCGCATTCCTCGCCGCGCTGCAGATGGGGTTGTTCCGCAGCATCGGCGATCTGGCCTACCTACCGGTGGCGACGACGGGGAATCTCATGAGGTTCGTCGAAGCCGGTTACGAGGGCTTCGTCGATCGGCGGTCCGCATCGCGGCGCGCATGCGGGATCTACGGCACCGTCATCCTCGCGTTCGTCGGCGGGGCGCTGGTCGGCGCGTTCGCCAGCCGGGCGTGGGGTGCGCACGCGATCTGGCTGGCCGCCGCGATCCTGGCGGTCACCCTCGTCCTGTTCGTCGTGGACGAGCGCGTGCTGCGGTAGGTCAGGCGGGCCGCGGTCGCTGCACCGCTCCGACGAAGTGCACGTCGGGATGGCTCTCGAATCGGTAGCCCTGGCCACGCATCGTCGTCAGAAGGCGTTCGTAGTGGCCGAGTTTCACCCTCAGCCGCCGGACGTGCGTGTCGACCGTGCGCGACGAGGCAGGAGGCGAACCCCGTGACGAACCCGAGGCCCCGTCCCGCCAGACGTCGCGCATCAGATTCTCGCGTGAGACGGCACGTCCCGGCGTCAGAGCCAGATGTGTGAGCAGTTCGAACTCTCGGAACGTCAGGTGCACCGGTTCGCCGTCGACCCAGACGTCCCGATTGACGCGATCGATGGTCAGGGCATCGCTGGGGTAGGGGCTGGCCGCGACCGGCTGGGACGTGCGACCCGCAACCACCACGGCCTTGCGTGCCCTGACGCCGGGAACCGTCCTGGTCGTCGTCCAGCCGAACTCGTTGACGAGTTGCTCGGCGCGCGAGACCAACTCGGTCATTCCCGAGGGGACGTCGATGACGAGGACCACCTGCGTCGTCGCGGTCGGCGCCGCTGGTCGCATCGAGCCCTGATACACCAGCCGACTGTCACCGACGGTCCGCGTCGGGAAAAGGGTTTGGTTCGGCGTGACGCGAACCTAGAAGGCGGGCAACACCTGGCCGGCATACGCCGTGGCCATGAAGTCGCGGGTCTCGTTGGAGTTGAGCGCGGCTGCCAGACATCGGATGGACGCGTCTTCGCAGTTGTCCCGCCGTGCCACCAGATACTCGGCGTAGGTCGGGTTGCCGCGCTCGCAGTGCAGCGCGCCGCCGATGTCGACACCCCATTCGATGGCCTGGTTCCCGAACAGGAACACCGCGTCGAAGTCTGCCCGGACGCCGGCGAGCAGCCAGCCGGCCATCTCCTTGAGGACGAGACTCCGCGGGTTGGCCCGCACGTCGGCGGGGGTGGCGAGGGCCTGGTGCCGGGGGGCGCAGTCGATCAGCCCGAGTTCGTCCAGCATCGTCAGTGACCTGTGCACGTTCACGGGATCGCCGGGCAGTGCCAGCTCCGCGTACTCGGGCAACTCGGCGAGGGTCGCGACGAACGTCGAGTAGAGGCCGAACGGTTCGACGTGCACCGGCGCGACGGGCACCAGACCGTTGCCGGTGCGACGGTTGAACTCGTCGAGGAACGGCCGGTACTGAAAGAAGTTGGCGTGCAGACGACCTGCCGCCAGGGACTCGTTGGGCCCGTCGAAGTCTTCGAATACCTCGATGCGCAGATCGATTCCGGCCCTTGCGACCATGGGTCTGACGAAGTCGAGGATCTCGGCGTGGGGGACCGGCGTGGCGCCCACCCGAAGCGGTTGCTTGCCCCTGCCGCCGACACCGCGCACCGAACTGCTCACGTCCCGAAGGCTACCTTTGGACTGCGCAAGCGCAAACCGGCGCGATTGTGTCCGATTGTTACGGCCTAATGCTCGTGCTGACCGCAGGTGTGGTGCCACCCCCCGGTGGTCCCTACGGTGCGACCATGTCCGAATTGATCGATACGCCAGACTCTTTGGCGTCAGAGCCAACCACGCGCAAGCTCCGAGGCACTCTCGGCGTGGCGTCCATCGTGTTCATGGTCGTCGCCGCCGCGGCCCCCCTCGGCGTGATCGGCGGCGTCGTTCCGCTGGGCATCGCGAGCGGCAACGGCGTCGGATTCCCCGCGACGTTCATCGTTGCCACCGTCATCCTGCTGTTCTTCTCGGTGGGTTTCACCGCCATGACACCGCACGTCCAAGAGGCGGGCGCGTTCTTCTCCTATGTCCGCAAGTCCCTTGGCCTTCCGGCGGGCATCGGGATCGCGTTCGTCGCCATCGTGAGCTACCTGGCCATCGAGGCGGGCGTCTACGGCCTGCTTGGGCCTGCGGGGGTGAGCATCTTCGAGCTGTTCAACGGGCCGACTCTGCCGTGGTGGGTGTTCGCCGCCGCTGCGTTCGCCGTGACGACCTACCTCGGCTACCGCAACATCAACCTGTCCAGCCGGGTGCTTGCGGTTCTGCTGACCGCCGAGATCGCGATCGTCGCCGTACTGGACCTCGTCATCGTCGCCCGCGGCGGAGACCACGGCCTGTCGACGGGCATCGTCAACCCGCACGCCATCACCTCTGGCTCGCTGGGCATCGGGCTGCTGTTCGCCATCATCAGCTACGTCGGCTTCGAGGCGACGGCCATCTTCCGCGATGAGGCCCGCACCCCGGAACGCACGATCCCACGCGCGACGTACGTGTCGCTCATCCTCATCGGCGTGTTCTACGCGATCACCAGCTGGGCCCTGATCTCCGGCTGGGGTGACGAGGAGGCCGTGACCAGGGCCACTGACTCCGGCTCGACGTTCCTTGGCGACACCGCGCAGCGCTACATCGGCACGCTCGGCGCCGACGTCATCACGGTGCTGTACTTCACCAGCCTGTTCGCCTGCATCCTGTCGTTCCACAACGTGGTGTCCCGCTATGTCTTCGCGCTGTCGCAGCGCGACGTCCTTCCCGCATCGCTGAGTCGCCCGCACGGCAAGCACGGCTCACCGCACCGGGCGTCGCTGTGGATCTCGGGGGTCGTCGCGCTCAGCGTCATCCTGGCGGTCGTCTTCGAACTGGACCCTGCCGCGCAGTTCTACACGTGGTTCGCCGGCACCACGACCGTCGGGATCGTGGTTCTCCTGATCGCCACCAGTGTCGCGGTCCTCGTCTACTTCGCCCACGACCGGCACGGTTACTCGCAGTGGCGGGTACGGATCGCGCCGAGCCTCGGGCTGATCGGGCTGGCGGGGTCACTGATCCTGATCCTGATCAATCTGAAGGACCTCGTCGGCGGCTCCAGCGTCCTGGCGTGGGTGATCATCGGGCTGCTGGTGGGGGCTTTCGCGCTCGGTGCCATCGTGGGCACCCGGG
>NZ_JBOGDD010000616.1:0-2340 GCF_050701675.1 Mycobacterium sp.
TGGTAGAACTGGCCGGTGCCGAACATTTCGGCTTCTCGCTCGTCCGCAGTTCCGCTGTGGGTGTCGGTCATGTCGGATGCTCCCTGGGCTGTGGGTTGGTCCTTTCACGATGACACTCCATCAATGACATGTCAATAGTGGAATGTAGTTGAGTGAACGGGCCTGACGGAAACGTAGGAGGATGACGAAATGTCGGCCCGCCGTCACTCCGCGCTGCTGTTCAGGCTCGCCTGGGCGAGCGACGCGACCGGAGAATCCAGGGTGAACCGCGGCAGTCGCTCACAGCAGACCATCGTCGACGAACTGCGGCGCGTCATCCTCGACGGCGCGGTGCCGCCGGGCACACCGATTCCGGTCAGCGAAGTCGCGGACCTCTTCGGTGTCAGCGCCATTCCCGTCCGGGAAAGCCTCAAGACACTGACCGGCGAGGGCCTGGTCGCACATCAGACCAACATCGGTTACGCGGTCGCCCAGCTGACCGCCCGCGAGCTCGCCGAGATGTACATCGTCCGCGAGACGCTGGAGTCGGCCGCGCTCGCTGCGGCAGTCGTCCGCGCCACCGACGACGAACGCGCACACGTCAAGGAGGTCAACCGGCTTCTGGAAGACGCCGTGACGGAAGACGATCCGCAGGCCTACCACCGGCAGAGCCGGCTCTTTCACATGGGCCTGACCAGACCGTCGGGCATGTTGCGATTGATCCACATGCTCGAATCCGCTTGGAACATCACCGAACCCGTTCAGGCCATGGTGCACGTCGAGCATTCGCAGCGCGCACGTTTGCACGAGGATCACCGCGAATTGCTCGATGCCTTCCTGGCCAGAGACGTCGACCGACTGCTCGCGTCGAGCGCCGCCCACCACCGCAACCTCAACGAGGTCGTGGCCACCCTGCCCGCCGATTCTGGTCTCGTCGCGGGCGACGACGGCTGAACGCAAAGAAGATATATTTTCGGCGCAACGGTCCCGCAACAACTCGTCGCTAGCTTTTCCCAATCGCTTTGCATCATTTGCACGCAGATCAGGAGCTAGCAATGACGAACGTCAAAGAGCCACCGCCCAGCGCCGTGATCACCGCGGGTGACATCGTCGAAGCCGCAGGCCATCCGGTCGGCAGCGGGCTGGTCAAGGAGTACTACGACCCGCGATTGACCAACGAGGACCTCGCGCCACTCGCCAAGCAGTCATGGTCGACGTACAACATCTTCGCGTTCTGGATGTCCGACGTACACAGCGTCGGCGGTTACGTCACGGCGGGCAGCCTCTTCGCACTCGGCCTGGCGAGCTGGCAGGTGCTCATCGCCCTCCTGGTGGGCATCGTCATCGTCTACTTCCTCTGCAACCTGGTCGCCAAGCCCAGCCAGCAGGCCGGTGTCCCCTATCCGGTGGTGTGCCGCAGCCCTTTCGGCGTGCTCGGCGCCAACATCCCGGCGATCATCCGCGGCCTGATCGCGGTGGCGTGGTATGGAATTCAGACTTATTTGGCGTCGGCGGCGCTGGACGTCGTACTGCTCAAGCTGTTCCCAGGGTTGGCGCCGTACGCCGACGTCGAGCAGTACGGCTTCACGGGGCTGTCGCTGCTCGGCTGGGGCAGCTTCACCCTGCTGTGGATCCTTCAGGCCGCCGTCTTCTGGCGCGGCATGGAATCGATCCGAAAGTTCATCGACTTCTGCGGCCCCGCCGTCTATGTCGTGATGTTCATCCTGTGCGGCTACCTGCTGTGGAAGTCGGGCTGGCACGTCAGCCTGTCCCTCGGTGGCGAGAAGAAGGGCAACACGCTGGTCGTCATGCTCGGTGCGATCGCGCTGGTGGTGTCCTACTTCTCCGGCCCGATGCTGAACTTCGGTGACTTCGCCCGCTACGGCAAGAGCTTCACCGCCGTGAAGAAGGGCAACTTCCTGGGGCTGCCGGTGAACTTCCTGGTGTTCTCGTTGCTCGTCGTCGTCACGGCGGCCGCGACGGTTCCGGTGTTCGGCGAACTGCTCACCGATCCGGTCGCCACCGTCGCCCGGATCGACAGCGTGACCGCAATCGTGTTGGGCGCGTTGACGTTCTCCATCGCCACCGTCGGCATCAACATCGTCGCCAACTTCATCTCACCCGCGTTCGACTTCTCGAACGTCAGCCCACAGAAGATCAGCTGGCGGATGGGCGGCATGATCGCCGCCGTCGGCTCGGTGCTCCTGACGCCGTGGAACCTCTACGGCAACCCGGAGGTCATCCACTACACGTTGGAGACGCTCGGCGCCTTCATCGGGCCGTTGTTCGGCGTCCTGATCGCCGACTTCTACCTGGTTCGCAAGCAGAAGATCGTCGTCGACGACCTGTTCACCATGGCCA
>NZ_JBOGDD010000617.1:0-7061 GCF_050701675.1 Mycobacterium sp.
GTCACCCCACTCCGTGCTGGTCTCCTGTTGGTCGTCGCCGCTGGCCAACGATCTTTCCGATCCCTCCTCGTAGTTGACGACGATCGAAACTGCTATTCGGCATCCGTTTGGCCACGGCCCTTCAGGGGGTCGGCGTCCGTAGCCGACAAAATCTCGGCGCATCGCGTGGCTCCGCCTTTCGCACGTCCGGGGGTCCTATGTCGCTGGGGCGTCGCGGGCGGTCAGAACTCGCGTAGCAACGTTCCGAAGCCATCAAACTGATCATTGACGTCGCAGTGCCTCAATGCGTGCCACAGTGTTGCTGCGTTGATCGTCACCACCGGCTTACCGAGCCACCGCTCGGCCTCATCGGCAAGGCGAACCATCGATAGGTTGGTGCCGGCCTGAACCAGCACGTCGACATCGTCACCGTCGAGCTCCCGCAGCGCCGCGATCAACGTTGAGGCGGGCGTGCGACTGATGTAGTCGATCGAGGGCACCTTGAGGCCGATGGAACGTCGGACACTAAAGCCAGCATCGCTGAAGAACTGCTCGACGTGGTCATCTCCGACTTGTTGGTACGGGGAAACGAAAGCGATGTTCTTTGCTCCGAGAGCGTTGAGCGCGTCGCGCACTGCCGTTGCTCCCGAGGTGACGCCCTCGAGGCCGGATAATTCGCGCATGCGGGCCTCAATCCTGGCATTGCCCGCGAGACTGCCCCAGAACGTTGGTGCGGACATGGCCATCACCACGTGGTCGGGGCCGGTTGTCATCACCGACCGGATCGCGTCCGCGAGGGCGTCATCGACCTGCTGGATAATGTGCGCGAATTCGCTGTCGTTTCCGCTCTGCGGCTGGGGAATGTACATCCGCCCAACCGGAAAGGTCACGCCTCGGGGGGCCACTGAATGGAAATCGTGCTCGACCGTGGTATTGGTTGAGGGGACGATTGTTGCGATCTTGGCTCGGTAGCTATTGACGTCGCGCAGCTTCGGGTAATCCAGATCGGGAACAAAAAGGGGCACGGTCGGTTCCTCTCTCACAAATAAGGAAGGTGGTTCGATTACATGAAACGCTTGATCGTGCCTTCGATTACTGTCTGACAAATATCGAAATCATCGATCCGCGGCACCGTGCCCCAACGTTCGGCGATCGACGCGGTGTCTTCACCTCGCCGAAAACTGGCGAGCGCGTCGCGGTCTCGCCACACCAAGAAGGCGCCGATAGTGCCCAATTCCGGATTGTTAAACCAGATTTTGGACTGCAAGCCGTCAACTCGGGCGATCGCGTCGGCTCGCCCATAAATCAGTGATGAGAGGCGGTCATGGTCCGTCGATAGGCCGGGATTTTGGAACATCTCAAGAGTGGCAATCATAAATTAATTTCATTTCTGTTAGCCAGGGAGTGACAGTGATCCCGTTCAGGCTATCCAGCATTAATAGACTTGGACAATATGTTATTTCGCACAGCGATCGGCATCGGGGCATTGTGTAACCTCCTGGCGTACCGTTACTGAACGATCCGAGCGGGGACCGCGCCTCAGTGCAGACCGTCGATGCAGGCACCGTCGTACGCGCTCGCTACGACAGGATGCGCATTGCAGGAGTGGCTTACCCCGGACTGGCGTCATCTGGTGTTGGCGTCGGAGTTCATGGTCGCTTTGGGAACAGAGGCCGCCGCCGACCTGATGGACCGACTGACGCTGCGCGTCTTGTTGGCCGGCAGCCTTCTGTTTACGGCTGGCGACGACGGAGATCGGCTGTACATCGTTCTCGAAGGCAGACTTCAGGTCTTTAGGTCAGACGATCACGAACGCGCGAGAATGCTGGAAATCCTGGGGCCAGGCGCAGTGGTCGGAGAGCTTTCGATGTTTGGCGCAACGGCGCGCACCGCAACATCAGCTGCGCTCAGCCACGCGAAGGTCGCCGAGCTGGAATACCCCGCCGTCAAGCGCGTGCTGCGGGATCATCCGGAGGCGAACTTGCGCATCCTCGGACACATGGCTGAGCGGCTCCGCAAAGCGAACGAAATCATCGCCGACCACGCGCTGCTGAACGTACGGTCCCGCGTCTTGAAGGCAGTCGTGGAGTTGGCCCCTCGCTTCGGCCGAGTCGTCGATGAGGGCATCATCGTCGAGCACGGGCTGAGCCAGGAAGACCTTGCCAGGTATGTCGGCTCATCGCGGGAGATGGTTAATCGAGCCCTTTCCGATCTCCAAAACCGCGGCATCGTCGTCGTCCGTCCCCGTAGCTTGATCCTGACTCGGCGAAGGCAAGTCGCGACGCAGGATCGACAAACAGGACTGCACTAACTACTTCGACCTGAAACCTGGATCTTCGACGGGACCGGCGTGGTCTAGCCCGCCGAGAGTCAGGCCGTGGATTACAGCGTGATCTTGCAGGACTGGCCGATGTCGAGCGTGCGCAGCATCCGCCCCATGCCCAACCACATCGCGCAGGACAGCGCCAGGTCGGTCAGCAGTTCCGGGTCGAGTTGCTGGTTGCAGCGGTCCCAGAACTCCTCGTCGTCGCGCAGACCGGTGTGGTCGCTGGCGAACCTTGCCGCGAACTCCGCGGCGATGCGTTCCTGCGGGCTGTAGCCGGACCAGGTCCGCCACTCGGCGGCGTGGTCGTAGAGGTCTTCGTCGACGCCCGCCGCGATGCCGTCGGCGTCTCTGGTGTTCTGACACACCACGCACTCGTTGTCGAGCGCGATCACCATGCGCGCGAGTTCCCTGACCCGCATCGGCAGTCTGTTCTTGTTGTAGACCGCGTGGGTGAAACCGGCCATGGCGGTGCCGATGTCGGGCGATTTGACGATCCAGCCGGCCGCGTCGTCGTCGGCGAACTCTCCAATTCGGCTCATGGCGGCATCGTACGCCGATGACGCCCTTTCTGGAACACGTTCTAGTTTTTCGGTCAGCGCGCAGCAGGCCCTACTGCGGTGGACGCGACACGCACTGCGCGGAGTACAGCTGCTCGCCGAGCTTGTCCATCAGCTCGAGCTGCGTCTCCAGGTAGTCGATGTGGTGCTCCTCGTCGGCGAGAATGCCTTCCAGCAGACCAGCACTGGTGGCATCTTCCTTGGAACGGCACATGATGACGCCGGGCTTGAGCCGCGCCAGCACGTCGTACTCGATCGTGAGGTCGGCCTCGAACTGCTCGCGGAGGGTCTGTCCGACGCGCAGCGAGAAGAGCCGCTGATAATTGGGAAGGCCGTCGAGCAACAGAATTCTGTCGGTAATCGCCTCCGCATGATTCATTTCCTCGAACGCTTCTTTACGCGTATGCGTCGCGAGTTCGGTGAATCCCCAATTCTCCTGCATCTTGGAATGTAGGAAGTATTGGTTGATTGCGGTCAGTTCACTCGTCAATTGCTCGTTCAGAAGCTTGAGAACGTCGGGGTCGCCTTGCATTTCATTGCTCCTACGACACCGTGAGGGCTGGTCAGGTGTCAGTGTCCGGCCGTGCCTCGCCCGAGGCTCGATTGCTCCCTCAATCTAGTCCAATCGAGGCATGGGAGATACCGAGTACGCCGGATTCCCGGCGTGTTGCCGCTCGCCGATGGGATTGCTGCGGCCCAGGTGAGGGTAGGCAAACCACGCTACAGCCCGCCGATTATGGACTGGCTGGCCTAACTAAGGTTAGACTGCACTAACCTGTCAGCAGCGCTGCTCGGGACCACCGTGGCGCATCGGAATTCAAGGCGGAATCAATGGGCGAACACAGCGTGAACCCGCTCATTCTCGTCGCTTGTCAACGTATGGACGACACCGGCGGAAAGTCGTCAGTCCGTCAGCGACAGGTATTCCCTTCGATGAATGTCGCGGACCGGGCAGAGAACGTTGTTCGAATTACGCAAGTGGCTGGTTGGGAATTGCGTTCGGCGGCCGTATTCGAATTGCTCGACGTCCGCAACGAGAAGACCGGCCATTCGGACGCGGCGGCCTGATGTTCGTCTGCCTTTGTACCGGAGTGACGAGTCAGGCGGTCACCGACCTGGTCGCATCGGGTGCGTCGACGTCCAAGCAGATCGCCGACGCATGCGGGGCAGGCACCGACTGCGGACGCTGCCGTCGCACGCTCCGGGCGATCATCGAGGGCACGGGCGTCAATAACTGCCCGGTGCACGCGGCGCGCTAGCGCCTCGTCGATCAGGCAGGCGGATCGCGCCGATCGGCGAAGGCAGCCAACGCGTCGGCATTGGCCGCTCCCCCGAGCAGCTCCTCGAACTGCGCATACTCCCGCGCCGCGGCGGCGGTGATTTCGGCCCGCGTCGGCTCCACCATCGTCTGCTTGACGGCGATCAAACTCGGAATCGACCGTGCGGCAAGGATTTCCGCGTGACGTCGCGCCTCTGCCAGCAGGGCGTCGGGCTCACAGACCTTCCACGCGAACCCCATCCGCAGGGCCTCGTCGGCATCGATCCACTCCGAGGACAACAGCATCCACGCCGCGTTCTGACGGCCGACGAGCTGTGGCAACAGGTAGGACGACGCCGCTTCCGGGGCAACCCCGAGGCTGGTGAACGGGCACTTCAGCCGCGCCGACGAGGACATGAACACCAGGTCCGCGTAGCCGAGGATCGTCGCGCCGATGCCGACACCCAAGCCGTTGACCGCGAGGATCAGCGGCTTCCGCAGTGCGGCAAGGGTCTCGATCATGCCGGGGAATCCATACTCCCCCGACGTGAAGTCCGGATCGGTGATGCGCGCCTGCATCTCGACCAGATCGTTGCCCGCACTGAACGCGCGTCCCGTCCCGGTCAGCAGGACGACGGCGACACTGGGGTCCTCATCGGCGTCGCTCAGCGCGATCGTCGTGGCGTCGTACAAGGCCTCGTTGAAGGCGTTCAGCGCTTCCGGACGGTTGAGGGTCAGGGTCCGCACCCCGTTGACATCGTCGATCTGCACCAGCACGGCAGCAGCGTAAGCGCTAGCCGTTCGAGTAGACGCGACGGGGGGCGACGAATACGACCGTTCGCCGCTGCTCGGCCATCACGCGGTCGTATTCGGCCCAGTCGTCGTGCTTTCCACCCGCGGCAGTGAAGACGTCGCGCAGCAAGAGGCGCAGTCCGTCGCCGTCCAGCCAGGGCGCAGGGTCGTCCGGGCCAGCGAGCTCGGCGGGTCCCTCGACCGTCGCCCACCGCCAGCCGTCGCGGAACGTGACCGCGGTCGCGGCACGCGCCCGCAGGTTGGCCAGCTTCACCTTGCCGTAGGTGACGAACGCCAGTACCTGCTCGCCGGACACGGGATGAGCGAGGGCTCCGACGTTGACGAGCGACGCCTGAACCGTGCCGTCACCTCGGACCGTCGAGACCACGGCCAGACCGCTCTCGGCCGCGGCCAGACCGACCGCCTCGTCGAGGGTGGTCATCGCGGCACCTCGGTCGTGAACGGAGATCGCATCACGTAACGACTGGTCGGTACGGTGTCGACGTTCTGGTTCGCGCCGAACGCGGACGTGCTTGCCACCATGCGGTTCATCCGTTCACTGAGTTCGGCGTCGTCGGCGGCGCCGAAGAACGCGTGCAGATCCCTCGTCGCTTCGAGGGGGAACAGCTCCTCGACGATCGCGTCGATCGTCGGCGCCCCTGAGGTCAGAGCGCGCACGACCGCGTTCTGGGTGTAACCGAACGTCGACTGGGTCGCGATCGCCACCGGCGTGTGGTCGACGTGCCAACGCGTGAACCAGGTTTCCGCGTCCAGTTCGTCGGGCCGCCGCAGCAAGGCCACGTTCGCGAATCCGTCCGTGCGGGCGCCGGGGCCAGTCTCGGGTGGAGCCAGCGGAACGGACTCGGTGACGAGATAGGCGTCGACGTGGTCGCATTCGTCCCGCAGTCGGGCCAGCGCGCCCACGACGTGGGGTCCGTAGGACTGCTGCGTCCAAATGCTGATCAGCGCCGTGACGGGCGGGTCAAGTGTCGTCAGGGTCATGAGTGATTCCCGCACCGCGTCGTCACTGACGTTGACCGCGAGACCGGGCGCGCCCAACGCCAGCAGATCGTCGGCGACCCGGGTGCGCAATCGCACGCACCATGCCTCGTCGGCTGCCTTCGCCCGGAGGGTGATGATGACCTTCTCCACAGAAGGAACGTACCGCCCCCGCCGGGCCATCGATTCACAATGGTTGTCTGGTAGGTGACGCCGAGGGGTTGGGGGTGATGCGCGGGTGACGAAGCTACTGCCGCAACGGCTCGCCATGCCCGATCTCGGCGCGGCGGGACGCAGCCTGCTCGGCGTCATGCTCGCCGCGGCTGCCGGTCTGCATTGGGGGTCAGGAGGCGCGGCGACGGCGGCGGCCGGTGCCGCGGCGATCGCCGGCGTCACTGGGCTGCAGGAGACCCCTCGCGGCCCTCTGCGGCGAGTGGGTGCGACGTCCATTCAGATGGGCGCCGCCGTGCTTCTCGGCACGTCGACGTCGTCGTACGGTGGGCTCTTCGCGTTGGTCGCTGCCGCTTGGTTCTTCTACGCGGGGATGCAGTGGGCGGTGAGCGCCAACTCCGGGCTCATCGCGGTGGCCGCGGGTGCGCTCCTCGTCACGGCACCCCCGGTGCCGCCGACCCTCACCTCCGTCGCGACGGCGACCGTCCTCGCCATCGGCGGTGGCCTGGTTCAGGCGCTGCTGGTCGGGCTGTGGCCGCGACGCCGATGGCGGATGCAACGGGATGCGCTGACGAGGGCCTACCGGTCCCTCGGTGCCGACGCACTGAACCTCGCCACCGATCCGGGTGCGCGGGTGGACATGGCCCCGCTGCTAATGCTCCGTGACTCGTCCACTCTTACCGACCGTCAGGTGCGGAGTCGGCCACTGGCGTACCGCGCCTGGTACGGCCTTCCCCAGCGGATTTCGGTGACGCTGACCGCGCTGGCAGGGAGGTCCGCAGGGGATCACGCGGTGGCCGACGTCCTGCGCGCAGCCGGTCAGGTCTTGGACGTCGTCGCGGGCCGCAGTCGAACCGCGAAATACGAAGCCCTGGACGGCATGAAGCGCGTCGAGGCCGCCGCCGACGCGGTGGCGATGACGAACGTCGCTCTGGCCCAGCGCCTTTCCCACCAGCTCCGGGAGGTCGTCGCACTACGG
>NZ_JBOGDD010000618.1:0-9372 GCF_050701675.1 Mycobacterium sp.
ACGTAGAGCAGCACGACGCCGGTCACGAACGTGGGCACCGCCAGTGCGCCGTACGCCAACACGCTGGTGACCGTGTCGAACGGACCTCCCGGCTTGCGGGCGGCGTAGACCCCCAGCACGATCGAGAGCGTGATCCAGAGGATCAATGCCCCGACCGCGAGGCTCACCGTGACCGGAATCTTCTCCACGATGAGTTCCGTGACCGGCCGCTGAGACCGGTACGAATAGCCAAGGCTGGGCGGCCAGTTCAGCAGGCCCGTTGGCGTGCCCTTGATCTCGGGGCCCCGAATCGCGAAGTGCCACAGCTGCACGTACCACGGGTCATTGAGGTGCAGGCTGCCCGCGATCGCCGAAACCGTTTCCTCCGAAGCGTTCTCGGGGGCGAGCATGCGAGCGGGATTCTGGTAGGCGATCCGCGTCAGGCCGAACGTGATCAACACGACCACGGCCACGGTGAGGACCATGCGGAAGGTCCGCAAGAGCACGAAACGAGTCACCGGTGCCGCCTCATGACGCCGTGGGATCGAAACGGCTGCGCAACCGAGTCGCCAGCAGGTTGAAGCCGACTACGGTGACGAACAAGGCGAACGCGGGCGCGACCAGCATCCACGGCTGCGTCTGGTACAGCGCAGTGTCCTGCGCGTTGGCGATCATGTTGCCCCAGCTCGGCGTTGGCGGGCGAATGCCGACGCCGAGGTAGGACAGCGAAGCCTCGGCGATGATGTTGGTGGGCAACTGGACTGCCCAGTAGATGACGATCGTTGGCACGATGGTCGGCAGGATCTCGCGCAGCAATACCCGCGCATGCGAGGCTCCCGAGCCCACCGCGGCCAGCACGAAGGGTTTGGCCTTGACTTCGATGACCAGATTGCGGACGAGCCTGGCGAAGTAGGTCCACGAGAACAGGGCGACAACGCCGATCACGACCACTGCCGGGTTGACCAGGGTGGTGCCCGCGGTGCCGCGGTTGAGCGTCACCACGCTCAGGGCCGTAACCAGGAACGGGAAGGCCAGAGCGACGTTGGTCACCTCGGCCAGCAGGGCGTCGACGCGACCGCCGAAGTAGCCGCCGACCAGACCGACGACGACCCCGACGATCATGGCGATGGTGGTCGCCGGAATGCCGATGGCCAGCGAGACCCTCGCGCCGTAGAGCGTCCGGACCAGCACGTCCCGGCCACTGCCGTCGGCACCGAGAAGGAAGCCGTTGCCGCCGGTGATGGGTAGCCCTGCGGCATCGAGGGTTTCGTCGGGAAGCTGTTCATTGGGGCCGTGTCCCAGCAGCGCTGCGAAGACCGGCGCCAGCAGCGCGGCCGCGATGACGACGCCGATGATCACGGCGCCCGCCAACAGACCGGGATCGGCGACCGCGGCGCGCCATCGCCTTCTTGCCGGGGCCTCCTGCGAGGGAGTTGAAGCAGGGACTTGCAGAAGAAGCTGGCTCATGACGCCCGCGCACCGTCCAGTCGTGGAACGGCGTCCAGCAGCCGGCGCGTGTAGGCCGAGCGCGGACTGCCGAACACCTCGGCCGTCGTCCCGGTCTCCTCCACACCATGGGGCCCGAGCACGATCACCCGCGCAGCGATCGACGACACCACGCCGAGATCGTGGGTGATGAACAGGAAGGCGGTGCCCTTGTCGCGGATCAAGTCAGCCACCAGTCCCAGGATTTCGGCCTGAGTGGTGACGTCGAGCGACGAGAGCGGCTCATCGGCCACGATGAGGGCTGGCTCGAGGACGAGCGCCCTCGCGATGGCGACACGCTGGCGCTGTCCCCCCGACAGTTCGGCGGGGTAACGCCGCAGCAGGTCCTGGTCGACGCGGGCGTCGGCGGCGGCTTGCGCGACACGCGGCGGGATCTGGGATCGGTCGACGCCCTGGGCGAGCAGTGGCGCCGCCAGCGACGCCTCGACGGTGCGGCGCGGGTGCAGGCTGGAGTACGGGTCCTGGAAGATCATCTGCACCGTACGTCGGGCACCCGCGGGCAGCGCGGGGATGCCGTCACTCAGCCCGGTCGGGTACGTGTCGCCGTTCAGGGTGATCTCACCGGAGTCGGCGTATTGAAGACCCGCGACGATACGGCCGACCGTCGACTTTCCCGAACCGGATTCGCCGACCAGTCCCACGACTTCGCCGGCCGCGATGGTGAAGTCCAGTCCGTCGATGACGTTGCGCCGGGGGCCGCGGGCCCTGGTGCGGTAGGACTTCCGCAGGTCGCGCACCCGCAGCAGCGCAGGACCCGACGTGCCGACCGTCGCAGGCAGTGCCTGGGCAATGTGATCGACACTGTGCAGTCGCGACGCGGCGAGCAGTTCGCGGGTGTAGTCCTGTGTCGGAGCGGCGTAGATGTTCTGCCGCGAACCAGATTCGACGACCCGTCCGTCCTTGACCACGACGACGTCGTCGGCGATCTCGGCGACCACGCCAAGGTCGTGGCTGACGAACACGATGGCGGTGCCGTGATCGTGCTGCAGTTTGCGTAGCAGCGAGATGATGCCGGCCTGGACGCTGACGTCGAGCGCCGTCGTGGGTTCGTCGGCGATGATCAGCGCCGGGTTGAGTGCGATCGCGATGGCGATCATCACCCGTTGTCGCATTCCGCCGGAGAACTCTGCCGGGTGGCTTCGGTAGGCGTGCGCCGGGTCGGCGATGCCGACCTCGTCGAGGAGGTTCTCGACCCGTTTGCGTGTCTCTCGCCTCGTCGCGGCGCGGTGAACGCGAAAGACTTCCTCGATCTGCCTGCCGACCGTCTTGAACGGGTGCAGATTGCTCTGTGGGTCCTGGAACACGAACCCGATGTCCTTGCCGAGGATGCGTCGCAGCGCCTTCGGGGTCAGGGCCAGCAGGTCCTGATCTGCGAAGCGCACATTGCCGCTGACGTCGGCCTTGACGCCGAGCAGGCGGGTGGCCGCCAATAGCGAGGCGCTCTTGCCCGAGCCGGATTCACCCACGATCGCCAAGGTTTGACCGCGGTCGACGGAGAAGTCGAATGCGCGCACCGCTGGAACGATCTGCCGTCCGCGGGCGCGGCTTCCGGTGTGGATGGTGACGGCGAGATCGGAGACCTCAAACAGTGCCATCGCGATAACTCGAGGCTGTCTCCACCGGTGGCCGGAACATGGATTGATCCTGGGTGGCGCGCAACGGCTCGGCAACGGTTCTGCTCAGGCGGAAGCTAAGTAGCTCCGGATGCGAAGCGTTAGAAGTAGATTCCGGCGTGCGGTGCGGGCCACCAGCCGAAGAGCGCATCGGCTTCGGCGAGGGCGCCGGCGTCACGGACGTCGACGAGCCCGGCCAGCGCCAGGGCGTTCCAGGTGGCGGCTCCAAGGAGTACGGCGCCAAGGGCCGCCACGCCGATCGCCAACGCGGCGGGCGACTCGGTGGTTCGGACCCCGCCTGCTGAGATCTCGAACGTCGCGGAGTTGTGCGCCAGGAGCGGATCTTCGACGACGACGGCGACCGAGCCGTCACCGGCGAATCGCCGTGCATCGAGGGCCGCTGCCACGTCGATCACCCGCAACCAGGTCTCGTCACGGGTGCCGGTGACCCGCGCCGCCCGTCTGTCTGTCAGGAGCCACGGCAACGGATCATCGAGGGGTAGCGACGTGAAGACCAGTCTGTCGACGAGGTCGAGGTCGATCAGGAACCGCAGCAGCCCGACGTAGGCCTCGGGCGTCGGGGCGTAGAAGTCGTCGACCACCACGGAGCGCTCGGAACTGGTGAACCACCCGTCGGTCCCCACCGGGTGGTAGCGCACGAACCCCGTCTCGGATCCGGGTTCACCGTGCAGCCCGACGTGACGGGCACCCGGATCGCCATCCGCGCGCAACCGTTGGTTCTCCCACCACACGGCGGGCCTGCCGATGCTGCCGGGGCGCTGCGGTCGCGTCCGGTCGTGAATGCGCGGCAACGCATCCCAGGACACGGTGGGGTCGACGAGCCGCACCGGTCCGCCACGCGGCACCCCGGGCCGCAAGGCAGCGCCCGAGGTCAGGACTTCGACGGTCTGCGAGGTGCTTGCCACTCCGTATCCGAACCGCTCGTAAATCGTCGCCTCTGATGCCCGGAGGCTGGCGACGACCTCTCCGCGGGCATGGAGGTCCTGCAACTGGTGCGTCATCAGCTCGGTGGCGATGCCGCGGCGGGTGTGCGACGGCAAGACCCCGACGTGGGTGACCGCGGCATGGGTCACGCGCCGCCCACCCGGCAGGGTCAGGGTGCTCGCGGCCGAGTCGCTGGTGGCCACCAATTCGTCGTCGACGAACGCACCCAGCGTGCGGCCCGGCTCGACGAGCTTGCCGACGCGGCCGGGCTCCAGTCCGGCCAACGGTGGGAAGCCCACCATCGCCGCGCGGAACACGTTGGACGCCGCGATGAGATCCGTTTCCTCGCTCAGCGCGCGGATGTCGGCACTCATGGCATGGCCTCGAGGATGATCAGTGTCGTCGATGCCACGACCACGTCTCAGTTGCCCTGTCCGCCGCGGCCGCGGGCGGCGAGGTCGGGCACCGGGTCCTTCTCGTTGATCAGCCAGTCGCCGAGGATGCGGGCCTTGTACACCCGGGGGTTGTGTGACGCCAGGGTGCGGGCATTGCGCCAATGGCGGTCCAGCGCAAGCGCTTCAGATACCCCCGATGCCCCGAGCGCGTCGAATATCGTGGTGGTGGCCGCCAGGGCTGCCGCGATGATGACCAGTTGAGCCTGGGTCACCGCGACTTCGGCGTCGATCAGCCGCCGGCGGGCGTGTTCGCCGTCGCCGTCGATGCGACCGGTGACGATGTCGTCGAGGGTTCTGCTGCTCTGGTTGAGGGCGGCCGATGCAGCGAAGGCATCGGCCGATACCTGACCGATCACCTGCAACAGCTGAGCGTCCTTGGTGGGCGATTCGTCCAGGCCCTGCGGGTAGTTGCGACCGCGGGCCTTCAGTGCGGCGCTGCCGTCCCGTAGGGCCGCCCTGGTGATTCCGGTCAGCACCGCGAGCATGGCGATCTGATAGAAGTGCGCCTGATAGCCGAACCGGTCGGCGGCGGGAAACACGTCGCCCGCCTCGGCGCGCACACCGTCATAGCGCGCGGAGCCGCTGGCGGTGGCACGCTGGCCGAACCCCTTCCAATCGTCGATCAGCGTCACACCTGGGTCATCGGCGCGGACCAGCGCAGTCCACAGCGCCCCGTCCTCTCCCCTGCCGAGAACGTCGAGCCAGTCGGCGTAAAGACTGCCCGTGGCATAGTATTTCGCGCCGTTCACCACCCAGTGGTCGTCCTCGACGGTGACCGTCGAGGCCAGGTTGGCCAGGGTCAGGTTGTTGGCCTCGGTCCAGCCCCCGCCGACGAACGCCCCGGAAATGAAACGCTTGATCCAGGTGTCGTTGTCGTCCGATACCGGCGCGTTGAGCCGGTCCTCGACGAACGCCAGGTGGTTGCGCCAGATGTGGGAGACGTTCGCATCGGCCTCGGCCAGTTCGGCGAGCAGCGCGAAGGTCTGCTCGAGCGAAGCACCGAGACCGCCGCGCGCTTCGGGAATGCGCAGCGTCCCGAAGCCGGCGTCGTTGAGCGAGCGAACCTGCTCGTGCGGCAGGGTGCGGTCGCGCTCGCGCTGCACGTTCCCCTCGGCGATCGCGGCGAACACTGGCTGAAACTTAGCCCGCAGTTCGTCGGTCCTCGCCGTCGGCTCGGTCAAATAGGTCGTGTTGGAGCTCATCCCGTCTCCTCACTGGAGTCGATGCGGTAGGCGGCCTCGTGTTCGACGGCGACGTAGCCCAGCCTTTGGTACAGCAGGTGCGCCTTGCTGCGGTTGTCTATGTCCGTGCCCAGTGATGCCACCGAAAGCCCACGCCGACGTGCCGCGAGCCAGATCTTGGCGAGCAGCAGTTCGGCGATGCCCCGCCGCCGGTGGTCGCGGTGTACCCCGATGTAGTCGGTGTGCGCACTGGTCTCCTGTGCGTCGCCTGCCCCCGCCGTGTAGGTCGATCCCAGCACGTAGCCCACCACCTGATCCGCGTCATCGATCGCGGCCAGGCTGAAGTCGGGTGTGAAGGCGCGGCTGTGCAGGTGGTGCTCCCACTCCTGCGGCGTCTTGGACATGTTGCCGAAGTGCTCGTCGAATGTGTCGTACTGAAGTCTGCGGACCTGCTCGGAGAGTCCTCGCTCGAGCACCTCGGGCCAACTGAGCACCCGTAGTCCGTCGATCGTGGCGGCGGCGAGAGCGTCGAGATCTTCTGCGGCGAGCGGCTTTCGGGTGCGAATGAACTGGCCTTCGCGGTGCGCGCCACGGCGCTGCAGTGCTTCGATCACCCGGTGCTGATCGGAGCCGATGAAGACGCGCAGGTACGCACCCACCAGCGCAGCGCTCTCGCGATGGAAACGGTCGACCGTCACGTCGACGATGTCGTCGAGCACCCAGTTCGGCGTGGCGGGATCGAAGACGAAGTCGGCGAGGATCTCCGGCTCGACCCCGTGCGGCTGGTGCAACGCCGCATAGCCGCGGACGTGGCCTGCCGCGTCCAACACCGTCACGGCCGCGTCGGGATACGTCGACCCCAATTGTTCCGCGACGTCACGGGAATCGGCACCGAACTTGCGACCGCCCAACCCCGTAGTGGTGGCAAGGAAGTCAGCGATGCGCGGGTAGTCGATCGGTGTGACGGCCACGGCCGACCACCGTTGGACGCCGCGACTTTCGAGGACCGTCATGGCGCGACGGGCTCCTTCTCGTTCTCGCGTGGCTGCGAGTCGTCGTCCCCGGCACCCGCGGAGTGACCGGTGAGCACCTCGCGGATTCCGTCGTCCGCCAGTCGGCGCTGCTCCTTCTCCGACAGCGTCTGGATGGTGCCCACCCGCTTGGCCACGTCGGGCCTGCTGCGCTTCAGGTAGGCGTACCAAAGGACCGCAGCGAGCAGAAATGCGCCGAATACGAACGGCAGGATGTTGAAGGGATACTCCGGGACGGGGTAGAAGTTGCTGAAGATCACGTACGCCAACCCGAGCGTCGCCGCAGCCGACACCGCCAGCCGAACAGGTGTCAGCGCCTTGATCCGGTACAGCCAGATCGGCGTGGCGATGACCACCAACAGGTAGCTGATCAGGAAGCCCCAGTTCGACACGTAACCGCCGTACACGTCGAACACCAGCCGTCCCGCCGAGCTGAACGTCGCGACGATCGAAAACGTCAGTGCGAGAGCGCCGACGAACACCACGCCGACCCACGGGGTCTTGTGCGTGGGATGCACCCTGCTGAACACCCTTGGCAATGCGCCTTCGTGCCCGAAGGTGAACAGGGATCGGGCGGCTGCGGTGGTGACCGCGGTGACGAACACGATGAACGCCACCCCCACCGCGGCGCTGACGACGTAGTTGACCCACGACACCCCGACCGTGTCGGCCAGCTGCGGAAGCACCGCCTTGTCGCCGTCGATCGCGCCGAACTGAAGGATCTGCGGGTACGTGCCGAAGATGTACAGCACGCCGATCAGCAGCACGACCCGCAGCAGGGAGCGGGCGATGTTGCGGTGCGGGTCCTTGGCTTCCGCGCCGAGCGAGGCGACACTCTCGAAGCCGGCATAGGAGCCCACCGCGGTCACCGCGGCGATGAACGTCGCGCTGCTGCCAAGATGACCGAGATCCCACTGTGCCCAGTCGACGTGCCATCCGTAGCCGATGTAGGACGCGATGATGATCACCAGGATCGATGCGATGGCGATCAGTTCGAAGGCGAGCTCGTACTTGGCGGTCACCGACACCCCGCGGAAGGGCAAATACACCGCGGCGGCGACCACCACGATCACCAGCAGGAGCCGGAACCAGGCCGACTGTGAGCCGAGGCCGATCGATTCGAGGAACGAGTCGAGGTAGAGCACCCCGCCCAGGGTTCCCGTGACCGCGAATCCGATGTACCCGAACAGCAGGCTGAAGCCGGCCGCGAAGGCGAAACCGGGACCTAGGCCGTTCCCGGTATAGGTGCCCAGCGAGCCCGAGGACACGGTGCGCTTGGCCTGGAAACTGATCGTCGTGGCAATCAGCACCACGATCACCAGACCGATGACGGCGGCCCAGGCCGCCCCGCTTCCCGCCGCAACGAACAGCGAGAAGGGCACGACCGCCAGGGCCACACTGGGCGCTGCCGCCGCCAGCCCCTGGGCGAATACGCCCCACGGCCCCAGCGCATCTCTTTCCAGCCCGGTGGACTCGGCGGTCGTCAGCGTGCGGCCGTCGACCTCGACGATCTCGCCATCTCCTGGTATCGACGTGGTGGACACGACGCCTGCCTTTCCGGCCGCTCCAAGAGGCCGTGCCGAACCGACCCGTGTGCCCGTAATCGACAGGCGCACAGGTTGTTAACCTGAATGTGATCCTCCGATCACGATGCCTTGACGACGCCGCTGGCGGCAGTCATCGAATCGACGAGATTCTTTCTTGAAGGCCAATGGACCGGAAGGCAGTCCCGGGGTGGTCGGGCGGCAGGAGTGCCGAGCCGTCGGTGAATAGCCTCTGCCGCAGAGTGGTCGGGGCGTCGCCCTCACGCACGCGTCCGCGTCGGCGCAGTTCGGGGATGAGGTGCTCGGCAACGTCGACGAAGCTTCCCGGCGTCACGTGGTAGGCGATGTTGAAGCCGTCCACTCCCGTGCTGTCGGCGTAGCTCTCCAGGGCGTCGGCGACCGTGCGGCCCGACCCGACGAACAGCCGCCCACCGAATCCGCCCAGCCCACCGACGTAGTCGCGCAGGGTGATCCGCTGACGGTCCCCCGGTTCGGCCACCGCCGCCAGGATCGAGCGGCTGGCGTCGGTGTCGAAAGCCCGAATCGGCTCGTCCACCCCGTACTCCGACCAGTCCACACCGCTCAACGCGGACAGCAGCACCAATCCGCCCTGCAGGTCGTGATACGCCGCCAAATCGTCAGCCTTCGCGCGGGCCGCCGAATCGGTGGTGTCGGTGACGATCTCAACCGACGTGATGAACTTGATGGACGCGGGGTTGCGACCGAGCGCCGCGGCGCGGCGACGGACGTCGTCGATGTTGGCACGCAGCACCTCTGGTCGTGGATCGCTGGCGAACACGACTTCGGCATTGCGTGCGGCGAATTCGCGTCCCGCCTGCGACGTGCCCGCCTGCAGCAGAACGGGTGTGCGCTGCGGCGACGGTTCCACCAGATGCGCACCGGGCACGCTGAAGTACTTGCCTTCGTGTCCTATGGCGTGCACCTTCGACGGGTCGGTGAAGACACCGCTGACCGGGTCGCGCACCACCGCACCCGGTTCCCAGGAGCCCTCCCACAGCTTGTAGGTGACTTCGAGGAATTCCTGGGCGATGGCGTAGCGCTCGTCGTGCGCGATCTGGCGGTCGCGACCCAGGATGTTGCGCGCGGCACTGTCCAGC
>NZ_JBOGDD010000619.1:0-3879 GCF_050701675.1 Mycobacterium sp.
TCGCATCGTGTCGTTCGACGCCGCGGGTGGCTGGAACGTCGAACTCGAGGGCTACCAGTCGGTGGGATCGGGCTCGATCTTCGCGAAGTCGTCGATCAAGAAGCTCTACTCCAGGGTGACCGACGCGGAGTCGGCGCTGTCGGTGGCCATCGAAGCCCTCTACGACGCAGCGGACGACGACTCGGCGACGGGGGGACCCGACCTGGTGCGCGGTATCTACCCGACGGCCGTTGTCATCCAGGCCGATGGAGCCGAGGAGATCGCCGAGGAGCGCATCGCCCAACTGGCGCGTGAGGTGATCGAAAACCGCTCCCGTGCCGACACCTTCGGCGCCGACGACGGTACTGACGCTGGGAAAGTGGACCTGTGAGCTTCCCGTACTTCATCTCGCCCGAACAGGCGATGCGCGAGCGTTCCGAGCTCGCGCGCAAGGGCATCTCCCGAGGCCGAAGCGTGATCGCGCTGGCCTATTCCGGCGGGGTGCTGTTCGTCGCCGAGAATCCTTCGCGATCGCTGCAGAAGGTGTCCGAGCTATACGACCGCGTCGGCTTCGCCGCCGTCGGCCGGTTCAACGAGTTCGACAATCTGCGGCGCGGCGGTATCCAGCTCGCGGACAGCCAGGGTTACGCCTATTCCCGCCGTGACGTCACCGGCCGCCAGCTCGCCAACAGGTACGCGCAGGCGCTCGGAACCATCTTCACCGAGCAGGCCAAGCCCTACGAGGTCGAGCTCTGCGTCGCCGAGGTGGCGCACTTCGGCGAGACCAAACCGCCGGAACTGTATCGGATCACCTATGACGGCTCCATCGCCGACGAACCGCACTTCGTCGTGATGGGCGGAACCACGGAACCGATCATCACCGCGCTGAACAACTCCTTCACGGAGAACGCCAGCCTGAGTGAGGCCGCGAAGGTCGCCGTTGGCGCGCTCAGGGCGGGTATCGCGGCCAGCACGGGCACTGGAGCAGGCACTGGCGCCGCCGCCGAGCCGCGCACCCTGGGGCCCGCCACGCTGGAGATCGCGATTCTGGACGCCAACCGGCCACGGCGCGCGTTCCGGCGCATCACCGGCTCGGCACTTGAGGCGCTGCTTCCCGTCGAGGAATCCGAGTCGGGATCGGAATCCGCCAGCTAGGCCGTCAGCCACGTTGACGACGGTTTGGGCTTCGGTCCCGCCGATCTGGCCACGCTGGTGTGGGCGATGTCGAAGGTGATCTCGATATCTTGGGGGTGATGACGCTGCACTTCTCCGATACCGCCCGACGTTGGCTGGGTCTGGTCGCCATCGCCCTCGGGGTGGCTCTGATCGTCGTGGACACGACCATCGTGAACGTCATCGTCCCGTCGATCGTTCGCGATCTCGGCGTCACCTCGGTTCAGGCGCAATGGATTCAGGAGTCCTACGCGATCATCTTCGCGGCGCTGCTGCTCCTGGTCGGGCGGGTGGCCGACATCCTCGGCGCGCGCCGCGTCTTCATCACGGGCGTGGTCGTCTTCGGCGCGACCAGCCTGCTGGCGGGCCTGGCGCCCACCGGTGAATTGCTGGTGCTGGCCCGATTCCTGCAGGGAGCCGGGGCGGCACTGATCCTGCCGACGTCGCTATCACTGCTGAATGCCTCGTTCACGGGCAAGGCGCGTGGTCAGGCCTTCGCGGTCTGGGGATCGACGATCGGCGCGGCGACGGCGCTAGGCCCGCTTCTCGGTGGCTGGCTGTCCGAACATGCCTCTTGGCGTTGGGCTTTCGGAATCAACATCCCGCTGGTCGTGGTGATCTGCATCGCCGCTCTTGCGTTCCTCGAACGCTCGCCGCGTACCAGGGGCCGGGTGGACGTCGCGGGGGCGGTGCTCTCGATCGTCGGGCTCGGGCTACTGGCCTTCGGGCTGATCGAGGGGCGCACCTACGGCTGGATCCGAACCACCGAGCCGCTCGAGGTGTTCGGGCTGTCGTGGGCCGGCGGTCCCTCGCCGGTGCTCGTCGCTCTGACCCTGTCGGCCGTCGCACTGATCGCATTCGTCCTCCGCCAGATCGCGTTGAGTCGAAGCGTCGAGCCGGGGGAACCCACCAAGGCACTGATGGACGTCAGGTTGTTCTCCATCGGCTCGTTCCGCAATGGCAACATCGCCACCCTGATCATCGGGCTCGGCGAATTCGGCATCGTCGCCGTGCTGCCGCTGTGGTTGCAGTTCGCGCTCGGGTACAGCCCGGTCGAGGCGGGGCTGGCCTTGGTGCCGATCGCAGTCGGCAGCTTCGTGGCCAGTGGTGCCAGCTTCGGAATGACGTCGCGGGTGTCCCCGCTCGGGCTGGTCCGGCTCGGCCTGGTGCTGGAGGCGGTCGGCCTTGCGGCTCTCGGCTTCATCGCCCGGCCCGACAGTCCGTGGTGGGAGATCGCCGTGGCCCTGTTCTTCTACGGGATCGGGGTGGGCTTCGCGACGGCCCAGGTCACCAACGTGGTGCTGGCCGACGTGCCCGAACCGAGCGCCGGGCAGGCCTCCGGTGTGCAGAGCGTGTTCCGCCAGCTGGGCTCGGCCCTCGGCATCGCGGTGCTGACGACGACCTTCTTCAGCGCGCTCGGTTCGCGACTGAGCGCCCAACTGACGACCTCGGGCATACCGGCTGAGAGATCCGACGAACTCACCCGCGCCGTCGTCGCAAGCGCGGGAGCGGCGATAGACGGCCTCGCCGCTGCACCGCAGACTGCACCAATCGCCGTCGCGGCACGGGAGGCGATGGCCCACGGCATCTCACTGGGTAGCTACCTGGCTGCGGGCTTCCTGCTCGCGGGACTGCTCGCCACGCTTCTCATCTCCGCCAGAAGGCCTCGAGAGGAATCCGCTGCATCCGAGGCGGTTCCAGCCGCGGGCCGACACCGCAGGGACTAGTCAGTCGGTCGGTTCGTCGAACCCGTCGTCCCTGCCGGTGACGATCTCCCTGACCTTTTCCACCGAATGGGTGGCGATGTCGAGCGAGCTCTGCACGATGCCCTCCACTCCCGCGGAGACGTCACCCTTGAGGACGAGGCCCGCACTGTCGACGATGTCCGCCGACCTCTCGACGGCGTTCGTCGCGATGTCCTTGACCGACTCGATCGCGTCCCTTGCGTTGAAGCCCATCGGTTACTCCTTAAGCGTGATGACCTTTGCCAGAGCGTAGCCCAGCCGGCTCCCCGCAGGCGTTCAGCCGGCCAGCACGATGTGCGCCCGGTCTCCGGTGATGACCGCAAGCACGTTGCGCCAGGCATCGGATCCCATGGCGTTCACCACGTCGGTGTGAGCGCGAGGACCGGCCATCAGGCGCCCGTCGTCGTAACGCCCTGTCGCCAAGTGGATTACCCCTGGCATCTCGTCGGGGTCGGCGCCGTGTGTGCCACCGGGGATGCCCTGCACCAGCTGGATGGGATCTCCCGGCGCGGTCATCGAGAAGCGCAGCACGTCGGGGTTGCGATTGTGCCAGTCCTCTGGTCCGTCGACTCCGAAGCCCGCACCCGCCGCGGCGGCGTACAGCGTCCTGTCGGCAGTCAGTCCCATGGCTTCGGCCGTGCCGAGGATCGCCCCGCCGTAGGAGTGGCCGACGTACGTCACGGGGATGGCCCTGCCGGTCGCGTCCACGGTGGCGTCGACGCCGCGACTGAACGCGACCAGCCGGGGCGCCATGTCCAGTGCGAAACGCGGGCTGGCCGCCTCGACGAGCGCACCCACCATCGAGCTGTCCTGAGGAAAGGGGCCGCCGAGGTAGGTGATCGCCGCGACTTCGCCCCGCGTCGCGGACACCAGCTGCCTAGCGGTCCTGGTGTTGGCGGCGGAACCCTCGATCGTGGTGTTCATGCCCGGCACCAGCACCGCGACGCTGGTGGCGACGCCGAGCTCGCCGTTGAGCTCCACC
>NZ_JBOGDD010000620.1:0-2166 GCF_050701675.1 Mycobacterium sp.
GCACCGCGGTCACCGAGAGGTCGTGCTCGTTGATCGCCTTCGAGATCGCGTCGGGCAGCGGACCGGTGTTGCCGATGCACGTGGTGCAGCCGTAGCCGACCAGGAAGAAGCCCAGCTTCTCCAGGTACGGCCAGACCCCGGCCTTGTCGTAGTAGTCGCTGACCACCTGTGAGCCGGGCGCCATCGACGTCTTGACCCATGGCTTGGAGGTCAGGCCCTTCTCGACGGCGTTGCGGGCCAGCAGTGCGGCGCCGAGCATCACCGAGGGGTTCGACGTGTTGGTGCACGACGTGATGGCGGCGACGACTACCGCGCCGTGATCCAGCACGAACTCGCCCTGTTCGTCCGAGCGCACCGTCACCGGTTTGCTCGGCCTGCCCTCCGAGCCGTTGGCCGCGGACAGCACGTCGATCGCGTCGTCGTCGGCGAAGGACAGCGAGACCGAATCGCTGGCTGGGAAGGACTCGTCGACGGCCTCGTCGAGCTTGGTCTCGGGCGTCGGGTAGTTCTCCTCCACGTAGTTGTGGATGTCCTTGCGGAACGCGACCTTGGACTCCGAGAGCAGGATCCGGTCCTGTGGGCGCTTGGGTCCGGCGATGGACGGCACCACGTCGCCGAGATCGAGCTCGAGGTACTCGGAGAAGACCGGTTCCTTCTCGGGGTCGTGCCACATGCCCTGCGCCTTGGCGTACGCCTCGACGAGAGCCAACTGCGCGTCCGTGCGGCCGGTCAGTCGCAGGTAGTCGACCGTGACGTCGTCGATCGGGAAGATGGCTGCGGTGGAACCGAATTCGGGGCTCATGTTGCCCAGCGTCGCGCGGTTGGCCAACGGCACCTCGGCGACGCCCACACCGTAGAACTCGACGAACTTGCCGACCACGCCGTGCTTGCGCAGCATCTCGGTGACGGTGAGCACCACGTCGGTGGCGGTCACGCCCGGCTTGATCTCACCGCTGAGCTTGAAGCCGACGACGCGGGGGATGAGCATCGAGACCGGCTGGCCCAGCATCGCGGCCTCGGCTTCGATGCCGCCGACGCCCCAGCCGAGCACGCCAAGGCCGTTGACCATGGTGGTGTGGCTGTCGGTGCCGACGCAGGTGTCGGGATATGCCGCGCCGTCTCTGACCATCACGGTGCGCGCCAGGTATTCGATGTTCACCTGGTGCACGATGCCGGTGCCGGGGGGCACCACGCTGAAGTCGTCGAAGGCACCCTGGCCCCAACGCAGGAACTGATAGCGCTCGCCGTTGCGGGCGTATTCGATTTCGACGTTGCGTTCGAAGGCGTCGCGCTGGCCGAAGACGTCGACGATCACCGAGTGGTCGATCACCATCTCGGCCGGCGCCAACGGGTTGACCTTCTGCGGATCGCCGCCGAGGTCGCCGACCGCCTCGCGCATGGTGGCGAGGTCGACGATGCACGGCACGCCGGTGAAGTCCTGCATGATCACCCTGGCTGGGGTGAACTGGATCTCGATGCTGGGATCGGCCTCGGGGTCCCAGTTCGCGATGGCCTCGATGTGGTCCTTGGTGATGTTGGCGCCGTCCTCGGTGCGCAGGAGGTTCTCGGCAAGCACCTTGAGGCTGTAGGGAAGTTTCTCGGTGCCGGGCACCGCATCCAGGCGGTAGATCTCGTAGCTTTCGTCCCCGACCTTCAACGTGTCGCGGGATCCGAACGAATTAACGCTGCTCACATCAACTCCCGGTTGAATCGTCGCCGCGACGGGCTGTGTCGCGGCGGTAACGTTTTTAACAGTACGCTTGTCCTGTAAACGATCTCAAGGCGGCCCCCAGTCTTCCCCCGATCTGGGCGTGCTGCCAGCCGATCGGCCCATGTTGGCGGTAGCGTCAGCCACGTGACGACTCCGCAGGCGCCGCTGTTCATCCCGACGCAGGTGTGCGACGTCGTGGGGAAGGACCCCGGCACGACGCCGCCAGACGTGTGCATGGACCTGGTGCAGGCCGATCTCCGCGACGACGGCGTCAGCGCTGCGGACGTGTCTGCCAACGCCGGACTGGCTCAGGTGGTGGCGGACGCGAAACAGAAGGGCATCGACCTCAAGTTGGTGGTGCTCGGCCAGAACCCCCCGATCGACACGCCGCTGCGTGACGTCGCCACCGAAGTGGGCCAGGCCCATCCGGGTTCGACGGTGCTGGTGCTCAGCCC
>NZ_JBOGDD010000621.1:0-4296 GCF_050701675.1 Mycobacterium sp.
CAAGCGTGGGGGTAATCCACGTTCGGCGGTTAGGGGCGGTTAGGGGTCAGTCGCCGACCAGGTCGTCGGTCGTCCACTCACGAGGCGGCAGAACGTCGCGCAGCAGGCGAAGCAAGGCCGGATTGGTGCTGTCGCTGCGCCAGGCGGCGTCGAGCTCGACGGGACGCTCGCGGAAGGCCCCGATCGAGCGGAAAACCACGCCTTCCGGATGCAGTGTCGCCGCGGACGCCGGCACCAGCGCGATCCCGATGCCCGAACGCACCAACACCAGCATCGTGTGGACCTGCGTGACGTACTGGACGTAGCGCGGCGTGGCGCCCGCGATGGTGAACGTGCTGATCAGCAGGTCGTTGAAGTACCTCGCCTGCACCGGCGAGTACATGATGACATCCTGGCCGTCGAGGTCGATGAGGGTCAACTGCCGAGGCTGGGTGGCCAGCGGGTGCCCGCCGGGCAGCGCGGCGACGAGTTGCTCGTGCAGCAGCGGCCGCGACACGATTCCCGGCCTCTTCACCGGTGGGCGGACCATCCCGAGATCGACCTCGCCGCTCATCAGGCCCTCGAGTTGCACGGCCGAAACCATTTCGCGCAGTTCGAGTTTCACGTCGGGGAGCTGTTCGCGGGCGCGTTCGAGCAGGCGCGGCAGCACGGCGTGTGCGGACGCGGCGGTGAAACCGACGACCACGGTGCCGAGATCGCCCGCCGGGACCCGCTTGACGGTGATGGCGGCGCCTTCGGCCAATTGCAGGATGCGCCTGGCGTCCGGCAGGAACGCGACCCCGGCGGGAGTCAGCGTGACCGAGCGCGTGGTGCGGTCGATCAACTGCACGCCGAGCTCGGCCTCGAGCTGCTGAATCTGCCTGCTCAACGGTGGCTGCGTCATGTGAAGGCGTTCGGCCGCGCGCCCGAAGTGCAGTTCCTCGGCGACGGCTATGAAGCAGGACAGCCGGGCGAGCGAGAACACCGATGCACTCCCAGTATCATTCGGCGCCTTCGTTGCGCCGGAGCTGCATCAGTTTAGCTACCAGCGCGGGCTGATCGCCTGGTATTCGGGATGGACACTCTGCATGTAGCCCGTGTCGTCGCGGTCGCGGATGCCGCACCGGACGTACTGCTCGTGCAGCGCGCCGAGTGCGTCATCGTCGATCTCGACGCCCAACCCCGGCGAGGTCGGCACCGCAACCGCACCGTCGCGGATCTCCAGGACGCCCGGCTTGACGACCTCTTCGGTCTTCCACGGCCAGTGCGTGTCGCACGCGTAGGTGAGATTCGGCGTGGCGCCTGCCAGATGCACCATCGCGGCCAGGCTGATGCCGAGATGGGAGTTGGAGTGCATCGACAACCCGAGGCCGAACGTGTCGCAGATACCTGCCAGCAGGCGCGACCGCTGCAGCCCACCCCAGTAGTGGTGATCCGACAGCACGACGGACACGGAACCCTTTGCGATCGCCGGAGTCAGGTGGTCGAACGCGACGACGCACATGTTGGTGGCCAGCGGCATCGGGGCCTGGGCGGCGACTTCTGCCATCCCGTCCAGATTCGGAGTCGGGTCCTCGAGGTACTCGAGAATGCCCGCCAGCCCGGCAGCCACCTTGACCGATGTCTGAGGCGTCCACGCCGCGTTCGGATCGAGCCGCAACGGATGATGGGGGAAGGCCTCGCGCAACGCCTCGACGGCCTTCATCTCCTCGTCGGGCGGGAACACACCGCCCTTGAGTTTAATTGCGCTGAAGCCATATTCACCGATCATGCGCTTGGCCTGCGCGACGATGCCCGCCGGATCCAGCGCCTCACCCCACGAATCGGGCTCACCGCCGGGATGCGCCGCCCACTTGTAGAACAGATACGCACTGAACGGCACCGTGTCGCGGACCTTGCCGCCGAGCAGATCTGAGACCGGCCGACCCGACGCGTGGCCCTGCACGTCCAGGCAGGCCACCTCGAATGGCGAGAACACCTGATCGACGGCGCTCGCCGACGTGATCATGCCCGCCGTGCCCACTGCGGCGTCGTCACCGCGAAGCCTGTCGGCGATGGCGGCGCGAATCCGGTTGAGCGCGAACACGTCCAACCCGACGATCGCGCCGGCGGCGGCGTCGAGCCGGGCCAGGTGCCTGCTGTCGGCGTAGGTCTCCCCCAGCCCGACCAGCCCGGCGTCGGTGTCCAGCTGGATGATCGCGCGCAGGGCGAAGGGCTGGTGCACGCCGACGGTGTTGAGCAGCGGCGGGTCGACGAACGCGACCGGCGTGATGCGGGCGCCCGTGATGCGGATCGGGCTCGGCGCCATCAGGATCCTCTGTTCTTCGCGCAAGCGCCCATCAGCCCACGACCGCGAGCTCGTCGGCGATCACCGCACGCCCGGCAGCGATGATCTGCGCAAGCGTGTCGCGATCCTCCGGCGACGGCATGATCAGCGGCGGCCGAACCGGTCCGGCCTCGATGCCCTCCATGGTGACGCCCGCCTTGATCAGCGACACCGCGTAACCGGGCACCGAGTCGCGCAGTCGGACCAGTGGGTGGAAGAAGTCGCGCAGCAGCGCCGCGATCAGCTCCTCGTCGCCGCGCTCCAGCCCCTCGTAGAAGGCCAGTGCGAGCTCCGGCGCGAACGCGAAGGCGGCTGACGAGTACAGGGTGACGCCGAGGGCGCGGTAGGCCTGTTGCGAGACCTCGGCGGTCGGCAGGCCGTTGAAGAACTGAAAGGGCTTGCCCTCTTCTGCGAGTGCGTCGGTGACGGCGCGCACGATGCGGGCCACCAGGTCGACGTCGCCGGTGCCGTCCTTGAAGCCGACGACGTTGGGGAGGTGTGCGACCTCCACCGCGGACGCCTCCGTGTAGCGGGCATTGGCCCGGTTGTAGACGATGACGGGCAGGTCCGTGGCACCCGCCACGGCGCGGGTGTAGTCGACCAGTCCTTGCTGCGGCATGGTGACGAGGTACGGCGGCAGCAGGAGCAGCCCGTCGGCGCCTGCCTCGGCGGCGGCGCGCGCGAAGATCTTGGCCTGGGCCACCGCACCGCCCGCGCCTGCGTACACCGGCACCCGGCCGCCCGTCGCCTCGACCGCGGTGCGCACCACGTCCGCGAACTCACCGGTCTCCAGAGCGTGGAATTCGCCTGTGCCGCAAGCGATGAACACTCCACCGGGACCCGCGTCGACGCCCTTGGCCACGTGCTCGGAGAGCTTCGACAGGTCGACGTCACCGCTCTCGGTGAAGGGGGTTACGGGAAAGAAGAGAACGCCGTCCAGCATGTCGTGACTCCTTGGTCGCAGATTCGTTTGGGTCAGTCTTGGGTGAGTTGGCCGTCGATGCGGCGCCACAGACCGTCGGGGTTCCCGTCGGCTATGGCACTGGGCAACAAGGCCTTCGGGACGTCCTGATAAGCCACCGGCCGCAGGAACCGCTCGATCGCGCGGGCTCCGACGGAGGTCGTGCGCGAATCAGAGGTCGCGGGCGACGGCCCCCCGTGCACCATCGCGTGCCCGACCTCGACACCCGTCGGCCAACCGTTGAAGAGGATGCGCCCGACCTTGAGTTCCAGCACCGGGAGCAGCCCGGCCGCGGCGTCGTAGTCGGATTCGTCGACGTGCAGCGTGGCGGTGAGCTGCCCCTCGAGACCTGCTGCCACCGAAGCGACTTCGGCAATGTCGGCGCACCGCACGACCAGGCTGGACGCACCGAACACCTCCGCCTGCAGCGCCTCGGACCGACGGAAGGTCGTCGCGTCGGTGCTGAACAGCGCGGCGCGGCAGGTCGTCCGCTCGTCGCCCGCGGCACCGCGCCCGACGAGGTCGGCATCCGCCGCGAGCGCGGCCACCCCGTTGGCGTAGCTCTCGGCGATGGCCGGCGTCAGCATCGGCGTCGCCCCTGCCTCAACCAGGGCGTCCCTGGCGGAGGCGATGAACGTGTCCAGGCCAGGGCCGTCCACCGCGATGACCAGGCCGGGGTTCGTACAGAACTGTCCGGAGCCCATCGTCAGGGAACCGACGAACGCGCGGCCCAGATCGGCTCCGCGGCTGGCGAGCGCCCCGTCGAACGGGAATACCGGGTTGATGGAGCTCATCTCGGCATAGACCGGGATGGGCTCGGGGCGCCCAGCGGCGGCGGCGACCAAAGCCGTTCCACCGGAACGCGATCCGGTGAAGCCGACCGCCTTGATCCGCGGGTCGGTGACCAACGTCGTGCCGAGTTCTCGGCCGGGGATGAACAGCAGCGAGAACGTGCCCGCAGGCAGTCCCGACGCGCTGACGGCGGCACTGATGGCACGCCCGACGAGCTCGGAGGTCCCTGGGTGGGCGT
>NZ_JBOGDD010000622.1:0-3243 GCF_050701675.1 Mycobacterium sp.
GTCCGATTCTCGTCAGTCCTGCAGATCGGCTCCCGCCGGCGCGAACGACTTGATGTGCCCGATCGCGGAATTCAGCGCGGTCTGCATGAGGCGCGGATCGTGGGCCGTCTGCGAGAGCAGGTAGCCACCCTCGACGGCCGCGAGCAGGCCGGTGGCCAGTGCGGGACCGTCGATTTCGGCGGTCAGCACACCAGCGTCGCGCATCCGCTCCAGCGCTGCCGCCAACATCGCCTGCCATTGCGCGAAGTGTTCGGCCAGTGACACGCGGGCCCTGTCATCGGTATCCGACAGTTCCGCCGCAAGGGACCCGAGCTCACAACCCCACAGCCCGCGCCGCAGCGCGCACCGCTGCACCATCGCGTCACGCCACTGGTAGAGCCCGCGAAACGAATCCACCTTCTCCAGTCGCATCCGTTGCCACGACAGGATCTCGTCAGCGCGCAGCGTGATGACTTCGTAGACCAGCTCCGCCTTGTCGGCGAAGTGTTGATAGAACTGCGACTTGCTCGTGACGCTGGCGGCCAGCACCTCGTCGATGGTCGTGGCGGCCACACCCCGCACGTGCATCAGCTCCGCGGCCGCAAGAACGATTCGGTTGCGCGTGGCGGCCCCGCGTGCGGTCAGCTTCGGCCGCGACACACTTTTCGGTGGCGGCGACATCGCCCAACTCTATCCTGTCATTTGGACGCCAGCGTCCAAGTCCGACCACTCCATCAATGCACATCTGGCTCGAGGCACGTGTCGTCCCTGCGGTAGCGTGGCCGATCATGTCTGGCCGAGGATCGTGGCCCGAAGCGCAAGTGTACGAGCGCGGGTTGCTCGACGTCGGCGACGATGTTGGGGATGGCAATCGCATCTACTGGGAGGCCAGAGGCAATCCGCATGGTCTGCCGGTGCTCGTCGTTCACGGTGGGCCGGGATCCGGAAGGTCACGCGGAGCCCACCGCCAGTTCGACCCCGCGGTATTCCAGATCGTGTCGTTCGACCAGCGTGGGTGCGGTGACAGTGAGCCAAGTGCGGCCGATCCGAGCACCGACATGGCCCACAACACCACCGAACACCTGCTTGCCGACATGGAAGCTCTGCGCGAACGGTTGGGCATCGGACGCTGGCTGCTCTATGGCGGGTCGTGGGCATCAACCCTGATCCTCGCCTACGCTGAGCGCCACCCGGACCGGGTGATCGGCATCGTCCTCGTCGGAGTGGTCATGACACGGCCAGCCGAAGTCGACTGGCTCTACCACGGACTGCGGCTGCTACTCCCGATCGAGTGGGAGCGCTTCCGGACCGGGGTGTCCAACGAGGATCGCGACGGGAATCTCGTCGAGGCCTATCGGCGATTGATGGAGAACCCCGACCCGGCGGTGCGGGAGAAGGCGGCACGGGACTGGTGCGCGTGGGAGGACGCGGTGATCGCGCACGAAACTCTCGGCAGCCCAGGGCAGTACAGCGCCAAACCCGACGCGGCGAAGCTGGCGTTCGTGCGGATCTGCTCGCATTACTTCGCCCATGCTGCGTGGTTGCCCGACGGGCAGTTACTGCGGGATGCCCACCGCCTCAAGGGTATTCCGGGATTCCTCATCCACGGCCGCCTCGATCTGTCGGCGCCGCTGCGCACCGCATGGGAGCTCGCCAAGGCCTGGCCCGATGCCGAACTCGTGGTCGTCGAGGACTCCGGTCACACGGGCAGCCCCGCGATGCGAACCGCCATCACCGATGCCATCGCCGAGTTCGTGCCCGACACCCCGGCGACTCCGCCTCGTCCCTTGGAGCAATGAGGGCGCTCAGATCTCGACGATGGGTGGGGTCGGAATATTCAAGGTCATGCCCTGCCTGCGGCGAGGGTTGTCCTCGCCCCCTTCTGCAATGTCGCCATCGCATCGATGTACGGGATCGGGCCCCAGCTGATACGCGCGACACCGAGTTCGGCAAGGCGCGCGAGCGACGGCACGCCGTCCATGACCATGACGTTGACCGGCAGCACCGATCCGTCACAGACGCGACCGATCAGCGCCTCGTCTTGCAAGCCGGGAATGAAGTAGCCCGACGCACCTGCGTCGGCGTATGCCTTCGACCGGTCGATGGCTTCACCGATCGAACTCGCAGGATCCGTCCCCTGGCCGAAGAATAGATCCGTACGCGCATTGATGAACAGGTCGACGGATTTCTGTTCGGCCGCTCTGCGGATGGCGAGTATCCGGGCAGCCTGCCGGCCAACGTCATACAGTCCCGCCCCCTTGACGACCCGGTCCTCGAAGTTGATGCCGACCACGCCACATTCCAGAAGGCGCCCCACCCGGTCTGCCAGCTGAGCGTCGTCATCGCCGCTGTACCCGCCTTCGATGTCTGCACTGACGGGGGCGTCCACGGTGGCTGCGATCCTCGCGATCACCTGCTCGGCGAGCTGGGCCGGAATCTCCTCACCGTCGCGGTAGCCATGTGCTTCCGCGACGGACCAGCTGCTCGTCGCGATCGCCGGCGCGCCCGCATCGAGGATTGCCCGCGCACTACCCGCGTCCCATGCGTTGTAGAGCAGTAGCGGATCCCCCTTGACGTGCAGCTCGGCGAAACGTGTTGCCCTAGTGACCGATGCCATGTCTCTCTCCTTGAGTGGGTGATTGGGTGGGCCCTGTCACAAAGGTTGAGTCAGGGCCGTACGCAGTTCGGAGTAGGTACGAACGAGGGCGGGGAGCGTGAAACGCCTGTTGAGGCCACTGGAGTTGGGAAGCACCCAGGCTGTCACGTCGGCAAACTTCGATGGCTGTCGGCCCCAAGCGATGTCGGAGGTGCCGAGCATCCCCGAAAGGGCTCGCTTTCCGAGGAAGGCGACCACCCGTGGCTCGTAACGGCGCACCTTTGCCTCGAAGGCCGGTTTGGCTCGCCGGAATTCGTCGGCTGTTATCTCGCTTGCCCGCTGGGTCGGCCTAGCCACTACCGCGGTGATGCCACATCCATACCCCAGCAGTTGGCGTTCGTCTTCAGGTCGCAGGCGCGTATCGGTGAATCCGGCCATATGCAGCACAGCCCAGAAACGGTTGTTTCGGTGCGAGAAGTTGTGGCCGTCGGCGACCGCGGTGGATGCTGGATTGATGCCGCAGAAGATCACGTCCAGCCCTGCCGCGAGGATATCGGGTTCGTACTCCCCCATCTCAGCGTCCTGCCAGGTGCAGATGTGCTTTGACCGCGGGCGGCGCGTAAGCGTCACTCATTCAAGAACTCCCATCGATCTGGACGCTACGGCAC
>NZ_JBOGDD010000623.1:0-1897 GCF_050701675.1 Mycobacterium sp.
ATGTTCGGGTGTCGGGACTATCGCCGGCCGGCGAGCAGTACATCGACTTCGCCGCCACCTCCGATGCGGGGCCATACCTGAGCGACGGAAGCGTCATACGGCAGGGCAAGGCGACCGTACCGGTCAGTTTGGCGAAATTGCTCGCCGACGCGGACGGGGCGCTGGCCCAGGTCGACACGGCCAAACTCGAGATCATCAAGAAGGAGTTGAGCCTCAGCGATGCTGGGCCGCAGAAGCTCGCCGACATCATCGACGGCGGCACCTTCCTGTTGTCGGCACTCGATTCGGTGCTTCCGGAGACGACGACCGTGCTGCGGTCCAGCCGGATAGTACTGACGATGGCCGCCGACAAGAGCGCCGGAATCACCGTCGCCTCGGACAATTTGAGCCGGACCCTCGACGGCATCAACCGGATGCGCGACGGCTACCGCCGGCTCACCGAGCAGGCACCGGGTTCCCTGAACGCTGTCGATGACCTGTTCGCCGACAACTCAGACACCATGGTGCAACTGCTCGGGAGCCTCACCACCACCTCACAACTGCTGTATCTGCGGGTGCCCGCCCTCAACGCGCTCTTCCCCAACTACCGCACCTCCGCACTCGATGCCATCGGCAGCGTCATGCACGATCACGGGCTGTGGGCGACAGGCGATATCTACCCGCGTTACTCGTGCGACTACGGAACCCCCCGCCGGTCACCGTCTTCGGCGGACTACCCGGAACCGTTCATGTACACCTACTGCCGCGACGATCATCCCGGTGTGCTGGTCCGCGGGGCCAAGAACGCGCCGCGGCCGGCCGGCGACGACACCGCGGGTCCGCCGCCTGGCGCGGATCTCGGCAGAATCACCGACCCGACCCCGCAGGGCCGGTTCACCATTCCCACCCCATACGGCGGCCCAGTGCTGCCGATCGAGCCACCCCGTTGAATCACCGACCCGCCGATCCGAGGAGATGATGATGACAGTGACGACAGACGACAAGGCCGAGACCGAGGACGAAAGTGCCTCTGATGAGGTGGAATCCGCGCCAGCCGGCGATACCGCTGACACAGCCGCCGAGGCAGACGAACAGGACTCGGACGCCGATGCCACCGATGTCGACGAGGAGGAACGCCGGCAACGGTCATGGCCGCGTCGCGTGCTCGTGTCCGTAGTGACCGTGGTCTTCGTTGCGGCGCTTGGTGTGTCGGGGACTCTTGGCTGGATGTGGTGGCAACAACGGGAGCTGACGCGTGCGGGCCAGCAAGCCGAGCAGGCGGCAGTCGCGTATGCGCAGATCTTGACCAGCATCGACTCCAACAAGGTCGACGAGAACTTCAATCAGGTCCTCGACGGCGCGACCGGTGAGTTCAAGGACATGTATTCGCAGTCCAGCAGCCAGCTCCGCCAGTTGCTCATCGACAACAAGGCGTCAGCCCACGGGGTCGTCGTCGAGTCGGCGATCCAGTCCGAAACCAAGAACAAAGTGGTCGTGCTGCTCTTCGTCGACCAATCGGTGTCGAACACCAACGTTCCCGATCCGCGCATCGACCGCAGCAGGATCAAGATGACCATGGAATTCGTCGACGGTCGTTGGCGGGCAAGCCAAGTCACGCTGCCCTGATGATCGGAGTGCGAATATGCAGATGAGCCTGCTTCTCGGTGCGGCCGCCGCGGTGCTGACAGTTGCCGTCACCGCTCCCGCCGCGGCGGCTTCGGCGGTGTCGTTCTGCGACGAGCTGGGCGGACAGTGGAACGGTCAATCTTGTCAGACTTCGGTGCGCTCGGAACGCAATGCGGTACGCGACATCACGGTGGCGATCCCCTCCGAACTCGTCGACGACGCCGTTGCCGGACCAGTCGTCCGTGAATACCTGAGGACTCTGGTCGAGAACTGGAAGCGGGTCGGCGTGCAC
>NZ_JBOGDD010000624.1:0-2495 GCF_050701675.1 Mycobacterium sp.
CCAGGACACCGTGGCTGTCATCGGCTGCGGCGGAGTAGGGATCGCCGCCGTCCAGGGCGCCCGGCTCGCCGGCGCCCGGCGAATCATCGCCATCGACACGCTCGCCTCGAAACTCGAACTCGCACAACGCTTCGGCGCCACCGATACGGTGCTCGCAGATACGGATCCAACAGTCACAGTCGCCGCAGTGCACCGAATCCTCGCCCACGGTGTGACCCACGCGTTCGAAGTCGTCGGCCACCCGGCGACCGCTGAGTTGGCCTTCGCGGTGCTCGCGCCCACGGGTACCGCCACAATCCTGGGGTTGATGCCGGAGGGGCGGACGTTGACCATTCCCGCCGACGAGTTGATCTACGGCGATCGCAGGTTGCAGGGCGCCTATATGGGCGCCAACCGCTTCCTAGCCGACATCGACGTCTTCTGTGACCACTACGCCACCGGCCGTCTCGATCTGGACGCGATGGTGACCGCCGAGATCGCCTTCGACGACATCAACGACGGCCTGGACGCCATGTCCGAACCCACCACGATCCGCATCGTCGTGGACTTCGACCGGGACCGCTCGTGACCCTGACCCTCACCCACCGCCGCTACGTCGACTTCAGCCGGGCCCACTACGCCGGCAACCTCGTCGACGGCGCGTACGTCCTCGGACTGTTCGGCGACATCGCCACCGACGTCTGCCTGCAACTCGACGGCGACGAAGGGCTATTCGCGGGGTACTCCACCGTCACCTTCCACCAATCGGTTCGCGCCGGCGACGTGATCGAGGTCAGTGCCACCGTCACCAGGGTCGGCAACCGCAGCCGCGACGTCGACTTCAGCGCCCATGTCGTCACCCGGTCACTGGCCGATGGCACCACCCGCGGCCAGGTCCTACCCGAACCGATCCTCGCGGTGTCGGCCGCCGGGACCGTCGTGGTGCCGGCCGCCGAGGACGGCCCGTGATACCCGCGGGCGCCGTCAACCTCCCAGACCTGTTGGCGCACAATGCAGCCAGCCGGCCGCAGCAGGACTTCCTGCGCACCGCCGACGGTGCGATCGGCTACGCCGCAGCCAACCGCCGCGTCGAGGACCTGGCCGGGAAGTTACACGGCCTTGGCTTGAATGTCGGAGATCGCGTCATGGTGGTGATGGGCAACGGCATCGACCAGGTTCTGGTGTGGCTGGCGCTCAACCGCATCGGCGTCGTCAGCGTGCCCGTCAACCGCGACCTCACCCCACCCCTGCTGGCCCGCTCCATCGACCTCGTCGCACCGGCGGCATTCGTCGTCGACGCCGACGTGGCGGCCTGCTTGCCCGCCACCGACGCACCCGTGCTGGTTCACGGCCCCGGACCGGACGGCAATAGCCGTCGACTCGACGACTTGGCCTCCACCGCAATGACGCCCGATCGCATAGACGCGCTGGCACCGGCGGCGATGCTGTTCACCTCCGGCTCGACAGGTGTACCCAAGGCCTGCGTGCTGTCGCACCACTATCTGCTGCGGCAGGCGCAACTGCACGTCGCCAACCTGCGCCTGCAATCCACCGACGTGCTCTACACCCCGTTCCCGTTGTTCCACATCGACGCCGCCACGCTCACCGTCGGAGCGGCTCTGGTCGCCGGCGCCACCGCCGCTCTGTCACAACGATTCTCGGCATCGAGATTCTGGGACGAGATCCGCAGCTACGAGGTCACGGTGTTCAACTTCATGGGCGCCACGGCCAACATCTTGTGGAAACAGCCGCCCAGCCCGTCCGACCGCGAGCACGCCGTCCGACTGGCCTGGGGCGTACCGATGCCAGCCTGCGGACCTCACTGGCAGGAGCGATTCGGGTTCCCCCTTATCGAGGTGTACGGGCTGACCGATGCCGGAGTGCCTGCTTACCAGCCGCTCGACGAGCCTCGCCGGGACGGATCGTGCGGCCGGGTGATCGACGAATACGTCGTCAGCATCCGCGATACCGACGACAACCCCGTGCCAACCGGCCAACACGGCGAGATCACGATCAGCTCACCAGAACCGGGACTGGTGATGAACGAGTACTTCGCCATGCCCGACGCGACCCGAGAGGCCATGCGGGGCGGACGTTTTCACACCGGCGACTTCGGTTACGTCGATGAAGGCGGCCACCTGTACTTCGTCGCCCGCGGCAAGGACGTCATCCGCCGCCGAGGCGAGAACATCGCCGCCACCGACGTCGACAACGCCGTCACGAGCCACCCCGACGTTCGCGAGGCTGCCGCCGTCGGCGTGCCCAGCGAGTTGTCCGAAGACGACATCAAGGTCTTCGTCGTCACCCAACCGGGCGCCGACCCGAAACCCGCAGACATCCTGGCTCACTGCCGCGAACTCCTACCGCAGTACATGGTGCCCCGCTACGTCGAGTTCACCGACCGGCTGCCCAAGACCCCGACCCAGAAGGTCGAGCGGTTCAAGCTCGCTGCCCGCCCCCTCGGTGAGACCACCTGGGATAGCCAACTCCAGCAACAACACACCTAACCCCGATAC
>NZ_JBOGDD010000625.1:0-4125 GCF_050701675.1 Mycobacterium sp.
GGGTAGGGCGGCCGGTTGTCGGTCACGAGAATGAATGTACGGCCCGCGGGACCTGGATCATCGTCTCTGGATCGTCGTCTCTAGATCAATGAAGCCAGCCGAGGTGCCCGACGAGCAGTGCGTAGCCCACGAAGGCGACCGCATCGATGAGTCCATGCGCCACGATCAGCGGCCACAGCCGTCCCGTCCGCTGCCACACGTAGCCGAAGACCAGGCCCATCGCGACGTTGCCGATACCCGCGCCAAAGCCCTGGTACAGGTGGTAGCAGCCGCGCAGCAGGCTGGAGGCCACCAGTACGACGACGGGCGTGAGGCCGAGTTGGCGCAGCCGCGTCATGAGGAACGCGACGACGATGACCTCCTCGGCCCAACCGTTGGCGAAGGCCACGGCGAGTAGGACGGGGATCCGCCACCACGTGTCGCCGAGCTCGGACGGTACGACCGACACTCCGATGCCCAGTGCCCGCCCAGCGACGTAGAGGCCGAGACCGGGCAGTCCGATGAGGGCGGCGAGGCCGAGGCCGCCGAGAAGGTCCGGACGCCAGCGGAACCGCCCGAGGCCGATGCGGTCCGGGCCGAAACCGCTGCGCCACAACAGGTACAGGCCCAACAGGCCCCAGGCGATCAGCTGGAACACCGACGCCAGATTCAGCGCGAAGTTGATGAGGTCAATGGGGGAGAGCTTGCGGTTGAGCGCCACCTTCTGGCCGGAGAGGCCGAGGAGGACCGCCTCGGTCAGGCTCACCAACGAGGTGTACGCCGACAAGCCGAACGTCACCGCGAGCACCACGGCGATCTCGAGCCGGAGAGCCCGTTTCCTGGGGTCGGTCAGCAACTCGTCGGGCGGCCCATTCACGGAGCTACGGTAGCTGCCGGTGAAATGGGTGAGGCATCAGATGCGGCGAGCGCGCAGTCCGTTGAGGAACGGGCAACCCATCAGCACGCGGATGGCCTGGCTGAGGCCAGTGACGTCGTCCACCGGTTTGGCGAACGGCAGGCGCACGTCGTGATCGCCGTCCTCGGCCTCCACCCGGAGCTGGACGCCGTAGCGATCGAGCCCGAGCGGGCGTACCCGGCCGCGTCGCAACGGCGAAGGCAGCCGGTTGGCCAGGCGGTCGACGACTTCGCGATGCGCGGACTCGAGGTGCTGCAGCCAGCCGGACTCGAGTGCGCAAAAGGGATCTGGCTGGGCGTCGAGCAGCGCACTCACGCCGACGGACTCGGCACCGGTCGAGTCGGCCACCACGACCGAGCCGATCTCGAGCCGCACCAGCGAGTACGGGGTGTCGCCGCCAGCGCCCCCACGGGTGTCGGTATTCACCTGCAGCAGAGCGGGATCGGGGTTCTTCGCGGCGACCAGGTCGAGAAGTCCCGATACGTCGGACGTCGGGACGCCGAACAGTCGGCCACTGATCCACACCAGTGAGCGCACCGGTTCGCGCAGCGGCAGTGGGGCGTAATCGGTCATCTCCAACACCGCCTGGACGCCCGCCGAGCCCGACGCGACGATCATGCCTGCCAGAAGTCCGTTGGTGGGGACGGTGATGGCGAACGACCCGTCGTCGAGAAGATGGTGCACCGGCGTCGGGGCGGGCTCGAGGCCCTCCACCGCGAGCATCGCGCCGCCACCTCGTGCGCAGGCGCTGCGGATCCGCTCGGCCGTCGTGGGTGCCACCAGTACCGAGCCAGTCGTCGCGTCGCCGATCATGCGTGCCTTCCATCGAATGAGGTAAGCCTAACTGAGGCTAGCCTCACCGAACGCGCAAGCCTTCTTGAAACGTCTTCCGGTGATGGCGGAGGCCGAGCCGATAGTGTTGAGCCGTGCCACGCGTCGCCTATCTTGGCCCCCAGGGGACCTTCACGGAAGCGGCGTTGTTGCAGCTGGTGGCCTCCGGTGCCGTCCCTGGAGCACCGGCGCACGTCGAACCGCTGCCATGCAGCAGCGCCGATGGCGCACTCGCCGCCGTCCGCTCCGGCGCCGCCGACTACGCCGTCGCGCCGATCGAGAACTCGATCGACGGTTCGGTCGTCCCGACGATGGACAGCCTCGCGACGGGTGCGCCGCTGCAGATCTACGCCGAACACACCCTCGACGTCGCCTTCAGCATCGCCGTGCGGGCCGGCACGCACGCATCCGACGTCGCGACCATCGCGGCGTTTCCCGTCGCCGCCGCACAGGTCAAGCGATGGATCGCCGAGCACCTTCCCGACGCGCGGACCGTGCCGGCCACGTCCAACGCGGCAGCGGCCCACGACGTGGCGGAGGGGCGGGCCGACGCCGGCGTCAGCACGGCACTCGCCGTAGAGCGACTGGGCCTCACCACCCTGGCCGACGGCGTGGTGGACGAGGTGAACGCCAGGACGAGGTTCGTGCTCGTCGGGCCACCGGGGCCGCCGCCGTCGCGCACCGGGGCCGACCGCACGTCCGTCGTGCTGCGACTGGACAACGTGCCTGGCGCGCTGGTCTCGGCGATGACCGAGCTCGCAATCCGCGACATCGACCTGACCAGAATCGAATCCCGTCCCACACGAGTCGAACTGGGCACCTACGTCTTCTTCCTCGACTGCGTCGGGCACGTCGACGACGATCCGGTCGCCGAGGCACTTCGGGCGCTTCACAGGCGTTGTGCAGACGTGCGATATCTGGGTTCATGGCCGACGGGTTCCGCCGTCGGGGCCGTACCGCCGGTGACAGACGAGGCGTCCGAGTGGCTGGCCGGCCTGCGCGAGGGGCGGATCCGATGACGGGTCGACTGGTACTGGTCCGGCACGGACAGTCTCTTGCCAACGTCGAGAGGCAGCTCGACACCCGGCCTCCCGGCGCGCCACTCAGCGATCTCGGCCACGAGCAGGCCAAGACGTTCGCCCGCGAATGGAACCACCCCGTCGGGCTGGTCGCGCATTCCACGGCGCTGCGTGCGGTCGAGACGGCCGCCGAGATCGCCGGTCACCTCGGGTTGGCCACGGTTCAGCTCGAGGGCATCCACGAGGTGCAGGTCGGCGCGCTGGAGAACCGCAACGACGACGAGGCGATCGCCGAGTTCAACGCCATCTACCAGCGCTGGCAGGAGGGCGACCTCGACGTGCCGATGCCCGGCGGTGAGAGCGCTCAGCAGGTGCTGGAGCGCTACCTGCCGGTGGTCGCGCAGCTACGTCTGCGCCATCTCGACGACCACGCGTGGACGGGCGACGTCGTCCTGGTCAGTCATGGCGCCGCGATCCGGCTCGTCGGGGCGGTGCTTGCGGGCGTCGACGGCGGCTTCGCTCTTGAGCACCACCTGGCGAACACCGAGTGCGTGGTGCTGAGCCCGATCACCGACGGCCGCTGGAGCTGTGTCCAGTGGTCGACGTTCCTGCCGCCCTTCGCGCCAGAGCCCGACGCGCATCCGGTCGAGGACGCGTTGCACGGCGCCGATCCGATGGGCTGAGGCCGGGGCTAGGACACCGCCGAGGCGGGGATGCTCACCGAGCAGACACACCCGATGGCCACGCAGTCGATGCTGAACGCATGCACGGCCTCGGGGGTGGTGCAGTCCTCGGTGCACTCCACGGCGGACAGCGCGTGGTGAATCAGGGTGCCGTGACAGTGTTCGAGGTCCTCGCGACACTCGCGGCAGACACTGGGCATGTCCCATTCCTAGCACCGGTGCCCGACGAACCCCGACTGCCGCGCTGAGAGACGGACCCTCGCCATGCGTTCACGCCCAACCGAGTTCGTGCAGCCGCTCGTCGTCGATTCCGAAGTGGTGCGCGATCTCGTGGATCACGGTCACGGTCACCTCGTCGACGACTTGGGCCTCCGAGTCGCAGATGTCGAGCAACGCGTCGCGGTAGATCGTGATGGTGTCGGGCAGCGAGCCGAAGTACGTCGAATCACGTTCGGTCAGGGCGATGCCCTCGTAGAGCCCGAGCAGATCGGGTTCCTCGGGATGGCGGGCCTCGACGAGGACGACGACGTTGTCGATCGCCTTGGCCAGCGCGGCAGGGATCTCGTCAAGGGCGTCGGACACCAACTCGTCGAACCGTTGCTGGCCCATCCGAACGGCCACCGCGGCTACTGCCCGGGTAGCGGCGGCTGCGCCGGACCGGGCGGCACCGGCGCCGCGGGCGGCGGCTCCGCGGGCG
>NZ_JBOGDD010000626.1:0-2698 GCF_050701675.1 Mycobacterium sp.
GCTTAACGCCGCAGGTCGCCACGGGCCGCGCAGGCCCGTGGCGACACGTTGAGGCCTGTCGCCGACGGACCCAACCGGTCGCGGCAGGCGAAAGGCCCCGGCGTCCCGTGGCAACATGGCCGCGGCAGGCGGCGAGCAACGACGCCACTCGCGAACCGGTCGGCCGCAGTCTCGCACGGCTCGACGTGCCGGCGGCGAAGCCGCGCCGACCGCCATCTCACGCCGATCTTGTGCGCGACCATCCTTCGGGGCGTTGGCACGACCCGACGCCCTGCGACCAACACTCCAGGTGGGCGGGCTGCCCCGTTCGCGCCCTGATTGCGGTCACGTCCCGTAGCGTGGTGTAGGACGGCGTCGGACGGAACGTAGTCCGGCCACCGCGGCGCTCATTCTTCGTCGGACCGTCCACAGTCCAGACGACAAGGAGGCCAGCGATGGCCGGAGTGAGCAGGATGACGATCGAGGAGGTCGTCAGGCAGGTGCTGCGCGATGAGCACGCCGACGTGATCCGCGAATCGGTCAAGGTGGTGGCGCAGGAGATGATGGAGGCTGAGGTCTCCGATCTGATCGGCGCCGAGCACGGTGAGCGCAGTGAGGATCGGGCGACGCATCGCAACGGGTATCGCCCCAGGCGGTGGGACACCCGGGCTGGCGAGATCGAGTTGCAGATCCCCAAGATCCGCCAAGGCAGCTATTTCCCGAGCTTCTTGCAGCCGCGCAAGCGCAGCGAGCAGGCGTTGGTGTCGGTGGTGCAGCAGGCGTATGTGTGCGGCGTCTCGACGCGCCGGGTCGATCAGCTCGTGGAGTCGCTCGGTTTGCGGATCAGCAAGTCGGAGGTGTCGCGGATCGTGGAATTCCCCCGTTTTTGCGGAGTCCTGAGGGCTTGCGGCGAAAGCCGCGGTAAGGATGGACATCGATGCCGAAGACGAGACCGCCGTATCCGGAGCAGTTCCGGCGCGAAGCGGTCGAGTTGGTCCGCCAGGGCCGCTCGATCGCGGATGTCGCCGAGAGCCTCGGGGTCTCGGCCCAGACCCTGCGCAACTGGTCCAAGCAGGTCGCGATCGACCGCCGAGAGCGCGATGACGGACTGACGTCCGCCGAGCGCGACGAACTGCGAGAGCTCCGCAAGCGCGTCAAGCGCCTCGAGCAGGAGCGCGACATCCTCAAGCGCGCCACGGCTCTCTTCGCAAGGGAGACCGAGACCCGGTGACCGTCTACCGGCATATCTCGGGCGAGAGAGCCCACGGCGCCCCCATCTCCCTGATGTGCGAGCTGCTCGGCGTGTCCCAATCGGGCTACTGGGCGTGGTGCACGCGCCCGCCGTCAGACCGAGAGCTCTCTGACGCGTGGCTGACCGAGCGCATCCGCAAGATCCACGGCGCGAGCAAGGGCCGCTACGGCAGTCCCAGGGTGCACGCCATGCTGCGCCGTGAGGGGATCCGCGTCGGGCGCAAGCGGGTGGAGCGGCTGATGCGCGCGGCGGGCCTGCAGGGCGCGCATCGGCGCCGCCGGCGGGGCTGCACGACCGGTGTGCCCGGCGTCGAGCCGTTCTCGGACCTGGTCGGCCGCGATTTCCGTCCCGACGCGCTGGACCGCGTGTGGGCGGCCGATATCAAGCAGATCAAGACCGGTGAGGGCTGGCTGTATCTGGCCGCGGTGCAGGACCTCTTCAGCCGCCGCATCGTCGGCTGGGCGATGGCGCCGCACATGCGCTCCGAGCTCGTCGTCGACGCCCTGCAGATGGCCGTCGCCCGTCGCCGACCCGCAAAGGGAACCGTTCACCACTCCGATCACGGCGGGCAATACATCGGCCTGACCTTCGGTCAGACCTGCCATGACGCCGGCATCGCCCAGTCGATGGGCGCCGTCGGTTCCTGTTTCGATAACGCCGTCGCCGAGACGTTCTTCGCGACGCTGACCAAGGAGACGCTGCTGCACGACGCACCGAAGCGAGGATGGGCCACCCGGGCCGAGCTGCGCTCCGCTGTCTTCGAGTACATCGAGGGCTTCTACAACCCGACCAGGCTGCATTCGACGTTGGGGATGCGCTCCCCGGCCGAGTTCGAGGCCGACCACGCCGCCGGCGACCCGGACGGCCTCGCGCGCGCGAGCACGCGCGAAAAATCTGTGGACAACCTACGGTTGCCCACAGCCACTACGACAACAACGACCTGACTCCACGGAAGCGGGGGAGGTCCATCGCCGGCGGTGAACACGTAGAAGCGCCGTCGCCCGTTTTCTGACTCGTACAGGTGGCCCTCCACGGTGAAGGTGGGGACCTGCTCGATGTGGCGCAGCTTCACGCGCTCGACCCTACCCCTGCTCAAGCGGTCGTCGCCGCGGCGGTCTTGGCCATGATGTCAAGGACGTCGTAGTAGCGCACCGGGTTGGTGAGTGACGGTGGCATCACGTCGTAATTGACGGTCAGCGTCTTCTTGCTGACCCGCCGCACGGTGCCCATGTGGCCCTTGGCGGTGCGGATCCGGTCGCCGACGACGAAGTCCTCGCGCGACCACACCCGCACACCGCTGTGCTGGATGACCTCGTCGCGCTTGGCGGTCCAGTAGGCGATCTGCTGATCGACCTGGTCGGCCTCGGCGCGCAGACGGGCGCGGTAGTCGTCGGCCGGATGGTGCTCGAGCTGCGCCAAGCGGCGCCCTAACGATGCGGCCTCCCTCTCCAGGGTGTCTAGGCGCCG